>CAYGVY010000105.1:0-4772 GCA_964353435.1 uncultured Thermoplasmatales archaeon
AGGAATGTTGACCCAGCCAGGAGAATATTTTAGTTGGTTTGTATTTTGAGAGATCGGGAAGGGGGAATCTCCTTTTGTTGTCTTTGTAGAGGATGTTTCCGAGTGTAATGCCGAGGAGGCAGACGCCAAGCCAGGGAAGTATCGGGAAATAATCAATGGTGTGTGTTGCAATATCTGATTGGTGGAAGCCCGCTGCGAGTTGGAAGATATTTGCGTTTTCCACCGTAAAAAAAGTTCCTATAGTTATCCCTGCGATGATGATCATTGTTGCGAAGAAGGCATTGGTAGATTTGAATTTAAGGAATGGTACACTGATAATGATGCAGCATCCGATGCAATGAAGGACTCCAAAAAGAATTGGTCTATCGGGAAGGAATACCGCGGTGAGTAAGGTGAAGAGCATTCCTAGATTGAGAACCCAGAGTCCTCGCTGTATCGTTCGAAGGTACATCTTTTTTGGTTGGTTCTGGTATTTATTATTGTTGACCGTTTGGCAAATTCCGACGAGCAGGAAGAACATGACTGGTACGATGATATTGAGTGAATAGAAATTTTTATTGAGGGGAAGTATTCCGAAGTAGTCAAGATCCCAGAGTAGATGAAGGATGATCATGAAAAGGATAGCAAATCCTCTGAGGATGTCCAGTTCGATGAATCGTTGTGGTTGTCCCTTTTCTTCTTGTGGTTCTGGATTGGGATTCATGTTGTTTTCTTCTCCCTATCTCTCCTTGTTATTGATATAATGTAACGTGTTAACTTCTAGCAATGATGATATTTAAAGATAACGTGGCAAACTGCCAAAATGCAAAAAAACAATATCCCGAAGAAAAACAGACAAACAAAGAGGTGAAAAGCCGACGGAGGGATACGGAAAAAAAGTATAGTTTATTACCCTAAAAAATACTTAATTTTGTTCCGAAAACTCCAAAACAGTTATTTTTATATAATGGTATCGGAGAAGTATTAACACGGTTTTAACGAATGTTTTTGTGCGAATCAATGACAAAAGAAAAGATGATATAAAAAGATAGAGTAGAACTTATGTAACTCATTTTTGGTTTCTTTCTGTTTGTCTTGTTTTTCATTCGACGAGTTTAAGGTAGTAGTCGATGATGAGTGTGTCTGAGGCGGAACGTCCGAGTATGTCTATTGCTGTGACCTTAATGGTTGCTGGTCCAGAGTGTTTCGTGCTCAATGTTACCGAGTAGGGTGCGGTTGTGTCTTCGTTTATTAATACATCATCTAGGTAGAATTGTACTGTCTTTATGGGTGCACCTTCTGCAGTGAAATTTGCTGCGACGGGTATTCCTCCGAAGAGGAAGATGGTCTTGCCAGATTTGAGCGGGAATAGTTGATCGCCGAAGAGATAAAAATACCCGGGTACTGGGCTTGTGATGCCCCCGAAGGGTTTTTCACTGATTGTTACATTTAATGGATCCGACCATGGGCTTTCAGTCAGATATGGTGTATCACGTGTTTTAACACGTATCTGATAGGTCCCAGCTGTGTTCCATGTTTTATCATTTCCAACTGTTCCATTTGTTGATAATCCCACCCAGCCTGTATTTGTTCCATCGCTCCAGTCAAAATATACCTCCATATTATCACCATCAGGATCACTAATAATGGATTCATAATGGAGGCTTGCATGCGTATCCCCTGTTGTTGGACCAGAGGGCGTTGTTGGTTTGTTTGGTGGGATATTTTGGTTACCATAGGTTTTAAAGCAGAAATCGGGGTTTGAAAAATTAGAGGGATTAAATATCGACCAACTTGCATTAAGATATACATGTGCGCGACCATTGGTATAAGGATTATTTAGTCCAAAAGACCAATAAATGTTATTATCATGATCTAGAACACCTTCGGGATCAAACACAATATAATAAGTATTACCAGGTGTTAGAGATATATCTGGGAAATCAAACTCATACCATGTCTTATTTGTTGGTATTGAAGTAGCTGCTATATATTTCGATGTTAAATCAGGGTTAACCAAGTGTGATCTTATAGAAATTTTCAGACCATCTACATTTCCCTTTTTGTATATTTTTAACTCCACTCTAGTTAGCTGATTAAGGGTAGGAATAAAACCTTGAGCAAAGGCGCCATTCCCAGTCACCGCGAAGGCATAATTAGAGTCTAATGTTTGTTGTTGATCTAAAGTATCAAGGAAAGATAACGAGGAGATAATATCAGAATTATCATTACCATGGCTGACCTCAAATATGACAGTCTCTGAATTTAATATCTCGGGTTCAGATATTAAATTTTTTTTGTTTTGCTCAGCGAGAACATCAAATGAGAAACCTGATGTTATCACCAACATACAAAATATACTTACAACTATTTTTATTTTCATATTCAAATCCTCCAATACAAGAAAGTATTCCTTGACTCATCTTAAATTTATCTAAAAAAGTTTTTATAACAAATGTAATAAAAGTTTATAAAAATAAATTCATTTTAATAATGACATGAACCTGTGGTTACTTCTTTAAAAACATATCCTTGGAAATCAGAAGCATCAACACGGTTTTAAGAATCATGTTTCTATACGAATGATTAACGACCTTGTTGGAGAGTTCTAAGGGTCCAAAGCCCTTTTTTCTATTTATTAGAAGAAAAAAAATTTTTATATATTTTTCACAGGAGAAAAAAAGATTGGCAAGCCGACGGAGGGATACGGAAAAAAAGTATAGTTTATTTCCCTAAAAAATACTTAATTTTGTTCCGAAAACTCCAAAACAGTTATTTTTATATAATGGTATCGGAGAAGTATTAACACGGTTTTAACGAATGTTTTTGTGCGAATCAATAAAAAAGAAAGAAAAAGATGGGGATTCTTAGTACCCTAATAAGTGTCGTACTATAGGAAACGCATGTGGGAATCGCTGGAATAACAACTCCAAGTAATGGGGTATCGGTTTGTTAAAGGAGTATGGCATTGTAACTGTTAAAGTAGCCCAATTACTCTCCCATTCATTGACGTCCTTTACTTTGGCTTTAATCGTATATTTTCCTTTTTCAGACCAGGTATGTGATTCGGTGATTACTTCTCCTGATGAATAGGGGCCTATCCAACTACTGGTTGTATTATCCCCCCAGTCAATGAAGTAGTACACATCATCTCCATTCGGGTCAGTTGTGTTGACCGAGTAGCTGTATGGTTGTTCTACTTTTCCGTCTGTGGAGCCATGAATTGTTGGGGAAGTAGGTGTATTCGAGGTTTCAATATAAGTAAATAATGCGGAAAAAATCCGAGAGGGGTCAGAATTCCCATTTGTAAGAGTAATAACCCCAATGTTTGTCTCAGGTTCAAAAAACATATACGTTGCAACTCCTGGATCACCACCATCGTGACCCCAAAGAGTTCTTCCAGGACACGTGTTATCTTGCATCCATATAATTCCTTGTTGTGAAGGATATGTCATCATATAGGAAGGTATCTGGGGGGTAAGCATGAGATCAACTGTACTTTCTTTCAAGATACGTGTGGAATTATACTCACCATTGTTCATCATCATAAGGAGAAAATGACTGAGTTGTGTTGCACTGGTGCGAAGCTGACCATTAGGATAGTCGGGATAACCATACTGTCCGTATGAAATAAAATTCGTTCCGTTCCATCCGTACGGGACAGCAATATGACTAATATTGAGGTCTGCTAAAAACCAAGCAGTTTCATCCATGTCTAAAGGTTTAAAAATATTGATTTCACAGTATTCATCAAAAGGCATGTCAGATATGACTTCTACCAAATAACCAGCCAAGGCTGCAGCTTCATTACAATAATGCCAATCGGTACCGGGTCTCTGATGATAAAAATTCAAAAAACGATGATAATACTCTCCTCGTGGAGTCAGATACTCCTTCAAATATTCTCCTAATGGAATGACTGGATCACCAGGTAGGTAAAGGGGTGATAGGACACCCCAATTATCTCGTATTGAAGATGTATGCGTCAGTAGCATACGGAATGTTATCTTTTTCAAAGGAAACATCGGATTGTGAACTTGAAATGGGAGATAATCATTAATGGGATCATCTAAATCAAAATAACCCTGTTCATAGAGTTGCATCAGTGCAGTTCCAGTAATTGTTTTTGAAATTGAAGCAAGCATAAACAATGTTGTGTCTTTAACAGGAAGGTTTTGACTAATGTTTGCATATCCATATGATCCAGTCCATAGAATACGGTTATTTCTTACAATAGACGCTGACAGACCAGGAATATGATAGGCATACATTTCGCTGATGATAAAATCATTTATGCCATCATTTAAAAAACTATCATTATTTATTAAAATATTATTAGATGGTGTACTTGGTGTACTATTTTTATTTTGATAAACCCAATCTGATTCTGATATCTTTCCCGTTACAGGAAGAATAACTATTCCAATCATCAGCATTATTACAAATATTCCAATTGTCTTCTTTCTCATTGTTTTATTCCTCCCCCGCCAAAGCAGGTCAAGGTTTGTTATCCTGTGGTTTCATTTAAATGTTTGGAAAAGATAAAAATCAGAAACAGAAACATTAACACGGTTTTTTTGGAAAATTTCAGAGCGAGGGATTTTATCAGATCTGCCTTCCAATAGGAATGACAAGACATGGAACAAAATCATTTGTTAGAGCGAGTGCTGAACTGATGGTTTCGGAGTCAATGGGTAAGTAACTGTTCGCTGTCAAGTTCCATGCTGCTGCCTCTAATTGAACGTTATGAGCTGCTGCACCGACTTCATAGTACCATAGCCACCGAAATCCTG
>CAYGVY010000106.1:0-4758 GCA_964353435.1 uncultured Thermoplasmatales archaeon
GCTGCTGATGAAAACACAAACAGCATTATAACTACAGCAGCAGCTATTTTCCAAATATTATGATTTCGTTTCATTTTTTATTTCACCTCTACATATTTCATTCTATATTATGGCCATTCTATATTATGCCATACATAATTCCATAAAATCTTTACATCCCATACCCCAGGTATTGGATTATCACCTAGCCACCAAAATCTGAGACCATTAACGTCCCATTTCACGGTTCTTGTAAACATTACATCAGTTGCATGTGCCTTAAAACCATATTGATATTGTTGCTGCTCAGGGCTATAGTTAATATATGCTTCAACATCTAGTTCTTCAAAGAGATTACAAAATACCATGAAATGCCCAGTAGAACTCCAATCCCAATCAAATTTTACCGTAGCGCCAGATGCTAACGTAAGTTTTCCATTGAAATAGACGTTGCTACTGTTTTTATCTCCAAAGGTTACTGAAGCTTCTGCACTGATATCATGAGTGGAAAAAATGAAATATCCTGTTTCTCCTCGTTGCCATTCGACTTTTACATATCCACCAGGAACAACATGAAGGCTTCCGTCTATGACAAAGCCTCCAGCATCAATGTTATCGAGTTTAAGGTCAACAGTTTTGCTTGCTTCTATTAAAAATGAGCCTGCTTCTCCTAGTATCCAGGTGCCAGAAATTCCGAAATTAAACCCCTGATAGTTAACATTGACTATAATATTTGTTAGCTTTATAATCTTACCAGAGAATTTGAAATTCGTGACCGCACCACCAGAGCTATCAAACGAGAGCAGAAAATTTTGCGTAGCAATAGCATCTACGCTTACGAATAACACTTGAGTACTTGTTTGAGTATCTACCACAGTGACATCAAGGCCAAGCAGTGCATTATTACTTGTATCAAGACCAATACTTACCAGAGAACCATCACTCCCGGGTAGATTAAACGATACCTGCCCATACCCATTATAGATCTTAAGGTTTCCAGTAATTAACCATTTATCGAACTTTAGGGGAACAGAAATCGTTGTCGTAGCATCAGATACCTTAGACGCTGTCATATACCCGTTGAGTTTCGGTACATCAATAAATCCCTCCAAACGAATACTTTTCGGGATATTAGTAACCCTGATAAAAGGAGTCGTACTTCCATAAAGCGAGAGAGAGGCCTCACCAATATCACTGGACATACTTAAATCAATGAGTCCTGATGCAGTTTTTCCACGAAGGTTGATACTTAGTCCCCATTCCACTGTCATTATAGTAGGTAAATTCTTTAGATTCAATTTCACTAAATTCTCATCCTGATCTTTTGAATCCACCATATAAGTCACTGAATATTGCCGATCAGCTTCATATTTAAATGATCGTTCACCAAATACAGTAAGATCAAAAGACATGTGTTCAGGGAGAGGATCAATAATAAAATGTTGCACTATGTTCGATAATGTTCCGCCAAGAGCCTGTAGAGAAATCTTTGTTGAAACACCAGCACCAAGGCCGAAATCGTAATGAATCTTTAACTCACGAAGAATAGAGGTAATTTGAAGCTCTACTGCTGGTTCAAACCCAATGGAAAACGTTCGAAAAAACCCTTCATTCCCAGATTCATCAACTGTTAAATAGCTATTGAAGAAAGTAAGCGCTGATTTCCCATCAATATCAGGTGCAATATTCATTCGTAAAACCTGTGGATCTAAAAGTTTATCCCTCCCAGAAAAAAATCGTGTTAATACCTTTCCTGGTAATTTTTCTCCTTCAGGTGAAGAGAACCCTATACCAATGCAGAAATAGGATTCTGAGTTCATAGGCACAGGTTGAGTATTAACATTATTTTCGTTAGTTCGTATATGAATGCCGACGAGTTTTTCTGAAATTATTTTAAAGAGTTTACTATGAGTTCTTTCACTAATAGCTAATGATATCTTTGCAAGTTTCTGGGATATTGGGCTTTTAAGGAAATCCGATTGATCTGACTGGGAAATACTGACCTTACTAAGCAAAGAAAAAGGAAATCGTACTTCCAAAGAAACCTCTGCATCTTTATTAGTCTCACAGGTGGTTGTAAACTCAAATTGGGTTTGAACCACATTCACATATGGGTCTGGTTCTCCTGAAACATAAATTTGCGTTCGACTAAACTGGATACCAACCCTGGTATCACCCTGTTGCTCAAAATTGATATTATAATATTTCCATGCGAGGCTATTAAGCATTAGTTTAAATTGTTCAAGATCAATATCCAGTTTTATTGAATTAGGGACGCTATTATATTTTGTATGAATCCATATGCCGAAATCACCATTATTTAAATTATTTGATATTTGATCTTTCGTATCTGGAGTAACTGGCGTTGCTTTGTGAGCATCAGGTAAAATTTTTACGGCACCATTATTATCAATTTGTATTTCATCGGTTGTAATGGTCGTAACAGCCGCAGGGATCATGTTTGCTTGTTGTTGACCAATATTGGCATTACTATCAAAAATATGTATAGTGCTGACATTTGACATGATTAATAACAAAGCCACACTAACTAAAACCACTATTTTTTCCACCCGAAATCACCTCTTCCAATGCTTATAATATCTTTGCTTACAAAGTATTTATAACTTACGATTTTTTAGTTTCATATTATATATAACTTTCTATTTTATAAGGATTTTGTTTTTCGTTACCACTTCAGTCTTTTCGCTTCAGCAACAGGACGCTCGCAGTGAGTGTCAAGAAAGCAAAAATGATAAGGATCGTAATATCAACCCAGATTTCTCCTATACCCCAGCCTCGCAGCATAATGGATCGTTCTGCATCGATTCCATATCTGAGTGGGATGAAATACGAGAGTGGTTGGAGGTAATCAGGGATCGATTCGATAGGCCAGAATAAGCCAGCAAGAAGAATTGACGGGAAGATGATCAAGGGGATGAACTGGACTGCTTGCATCTCGTTTTTTGCTGCTGCTGAAAGAAGGATTCCGAGACCTTGATGTCCGAATGCGAGCAGGAGAATGACAACCAAGGCAAGGAAGATATTCCCAATAATCGTAATATTAAAGAGAAGAATTGCTGCCACAAGGACGACGATGCTTTGGAATACGCCGATGACCGCGAACGCAAGTGCGTACCCAGCAACGATTTCACTCTCGCTTGCAGGAGACACTAATAATCGCTGGAGCGTCCCGTTGCGTCGCTCATTGACAAATAAAATGATGGTTATCATCGTTGTGACCATCATGATCGCAAAGGAGATAACCCCTGGTGCGAAGTAATCGATGAATCTGGTATCGCTACCACCATATGCATAGGTTTGTTCTATGGTTATTGGTATTTCGATTTGTGTTTTATTGAGTGTTGTTGTCAGTTCTTTGAGGGTGGTTTGAATGGTTTGGGAAATGGTTTTGATGATTGCGGAAGATATCGTCGGGTTTGACGCATCAAGGTAGACTTCAACTTTAGGATGGACAGTCCCGGGTTGTGTAGTAAGAGTCGTAAGGAAGTTTTGCGTGAAATTCGCAGGGAATATGATAGCGGCCCATGTCTTTCCGTCATGGACCTTTTGTCGAGCATTATTGATATTGGTATTCTCGTGAAGAGAAAGAGTGTTTCTATCAAAGTTTTTGGTTATGTTTTTTGCAAGGAAGAGCCCTTGGGGTAACAGAGTTGATGTTCCGGGAGGTAGACCAGTGTCTTGGTTGACAACCTCAACAGCAATGTTTTTGACATTACCGCCAAAGGTGTACCCAAAAATAAGGATCATGAGCAGTGGCATTATAAGGACGAATGCGAACGTACGACGATCATGTCTGAACTGAAGGAGTGCTCGCCGGGAAAACGCCAGGGTTCGTCTGAGTTTCATGGTTTTTTCCTGCCAGCGAGTGCGAGAAATGTGTCTTCCATTGATGTAGTTCTGGTGTTGTTTTTTAGATCAGATGGTCGGCCATCTGCGATGAGTTTTCCCTGCCTCAGGAGACCGACGCGGGAACAACGATCTGCTTCATCCATGTAGTGGGTGGTGATGATAACGGTGATTCCTTTTTTTACCATTGTCTCAAAGTATTCCCAGAATGTTGCTCGGAGTTCAGGGTCGACTCCAACGGTCGGTTCATCAAGGAAGACAAGTTTTGGTTCATGGATCAATGCGCATGCGAGGCTCACCCGATGTTTCATACCACCGCTCAGTGTTGAGACTAGGCTTTCACGCCATTTGAAGAGATCAACAAATTCGAGCATCTCTCGTTCTCGCTTCTCAAGATGCTGCTTGGATATTCCGTAAATACTGCCAAAGAAAAAGAGGTTTTCATGAACGGTATTATCAATGTAGATCGCGGTGTCCTGTGGCATGTAGCCGATGTTGTTCATGATGGATTTACAAGGAAGTGTGTGCCCAAAAAGTTTCGTAGTTCCTGCGGTGGGTTGGAGCAATCCGGTGAGCATTTTTATAATGGTGGTCTTTCCAGAACCGTTTGGTCCCAATAATCCGTAGATTTCTCCTTTATATATGGTAAGGTCAAGACTGTCTACCGCGGTGAATTTCCCGAATATTTTGGTGAGTTTTTGAATCTCTATCACTGTTGTGGTTGTATCGAAAGAACGTTCGAATGTGACCTTTCCACGCTCATTACAGCAAGGACAAGTTATGTTTACGATTTCTCCAGGATCTCCTGAACATGTAAGGACTGTGTTGCACGTCGGGCATCGTACCTGTTTTTGTGGGATACCTCGCACCTTCACATATTCAAATCTTATGTAGAAATTTAATGTTTTCTAT
>CAYGVY010000107.1:0-4751 GCA_964353435.1 uncultured Thermoplasmatales archaeon
AGTAAGCTTTATTGAATGCGAAAGAAAACCTATTTTTTCCTTTTATCAATAAAAGTTTCAATCTATTCTTATCTTTTCTTTTACAAATTCGACCAATTGTTCTTTGGTGAATGGTTTCTGTAAGAAGTTTTCAATGCCGCTTGGTTGTTTTTTCAAGGTAGGCTTCATTGAGAAGAGAGCGGTTGTTTTCTGACTCCCAGGCATTCTCGTGTTTACAAGGATCAAATCAAAGGTTTCTTCGTTTTCCTCTTTGAGTCTGCCGAGTGCTTGTCGGCTGTTGGTTGCAGTAACGACTTCAACGTCTTCCTTTTCTAAAATTGCTTTGACTTGTTTTACAATATCAGTTTCTTCATCAACGATCATAATAGTTTTTATGGTCACACCAGCAACAGAGAAAACAGGTTGTATCCTTAAAACTCTTTTGATGTGGTTTGGGGAAAGTTTAAATCAACTCTCTATTTACTCTTCTCTCGTATGCTGACTCGGAACGAAGCGTATGGGTTACTGAAGAAAAACCTCCGAACAGAAAACCTGATCAAACACTCTTTGGCCGTTGAAGCGATCCTACAAGAAATGGCAAAGAAATTAGGAGAGGATAGAGAGCTTTGGGGAATCACTGGCCTGTTGCATGACTTGGATTATGATTTTACAAAAAACGATCCAGGGCGACATTCACAAATAACCGTCAAAGTGTTGGATGATTTACTGCCTATTGAAGCAATCAACGCAATCAAAGCACATAACTATCAATATACCGCACAGATACCACAAACCTATCTCGATAAATCATTGATTGCTGCAGATGCAGTCTCCGGGCTAGTTATCGCCGCAGCACTGGTCATGCCATCTAAAAAACTTGCAGATGTGACACCTAAGACATTAATTATGAAGTTTAAGGATAAATCCTTCGCTGCAGGCTGCAACCGAAAACGAATTGAACTATGTGAAGATATGGAACTAGAACTTCAGTTGTTTCTTGAGCTGAGTTTGAACGCGCTTAAGAATATTGCTGATACACTGGGGCTTTAATATATGACACCACCACAGAATATGTATGCAAAGACACATAATCCACATGCGAGGAACCAAGAAAGTGAGGAAGGATACTACCGTTTACCATTACCCAATCGAAAGAACAATGAGCTGTTTGCGATTGCGGAACAGTTGCTGGGTGGTTCTCGTATTCACGTGGTCTGTGAGGATAAAAAATCACGAATGGCTCGTATCCCTGGAAAAATGAAACGTAAAGCACGGGTGCGCACTGGTGATCTGCTTATTATTAAACCATGGGATATCCAAAATGAGAAAGCAGACATTGTTTTTCGATACAGTAGGACTCAGGCGGGTAGTCTGAGCAGAAGAAAATTATTACCAGAGGAAATTAATGTCTTCTGATGAACTTCTTGATGACAAGTGGCTGAAAAAACTCGATCGACAATCACAAGTGATATTAGACCGCGTGGTTTTTAATCGAAAAACTTTTGGTGAAGTATTTGATAAACAGACTCTTCTGCGTCTTGGAAAACTGATTTCTGATAAAATAATTGATCAAGTAGATTTCCCTATTTCTACTGGAAAAGAAGCGAATATCTTTCGTGGGACGACCCCTGAAAATGAGCTTGTTGCGATAAAAATCTACCGGACGTCAACCATGACCTTCAAACACATCGCTTCTTATATCGAGGGTGATCCTCGGTTTGCATATGGATATAAAAACAGACGGGATATTATCGAAGAATGGGCAAAAAAAGAGTTTAAAAACCTCGATTTATTACATCGGACCAAGGTGCGTGTTCCTGCCCCATTGAAACGGTTACACAACATTCTGATAATGGAGTATATTGGTGATGAAAATAAAGCAGCGCCGATGTTAAAGGACGTGCTCCTTTCAAACCCGCAGAAGGTATTTGACGAAATCATGACCTTTATTACTAAGATGTACAAGGTGCAGTTAGTCCATGCAGATCTTAGTGCGTTTAATATTCTCATGTTTCAACACAAACCTTATATCATCGATGTTGGTCAGGCAGTACTCCTTGAGCATCCATCCTCCTTGGAATTTCTGAAGCGGGATATTCATAATATCGCCCACTATTTCAAGAAATACGGGATAAAAAGCAATGAACGAGCAATCTTTGATACACTGATGAAGAATAAGAAGTGATGATCCATGAAATACATACGTATTCCGAAAGAACGTGTCGGCGTATTGATAGGTAAGGACGGGGAAACGAAGAAGACGATCGAGAGAATCTCAAACGTGCACCTTGAGATAGATTCAGAGGAAGGAGACGTAGCGTTTAACGAACAAGAGGCGAATGACCCCCTCGTTCCATTAAAGGTAGAAGACATTGTTCGTGCGATCGGACGAGGGTTTTCACCGGAACATGCCTTCCGTTTGTTCGGGGAAGAAACCGAGTTTTTTATCTTCGATATCTACGATTATGTCAGTAAAAAAGAATCGCATCTCGCCCGGGTGAAAAGCAGGGTGATTGGACGGGAAGGAAAAACCAAACGGGTCATTGAAGGTCTTACCGGCGGAGTCCTTGCAGTCTATGGTCATACGGTCGCGGTGATTGCGGATTTTGAATCCATGGACATCGCGAAAAAAGCACTCGATATGCTCCTCAGTGGGAGTGAACATCCTACGGTGTATCGGTACCTTGAGCGAGAAATGAAAAAATACCATCTAAGCCGACGGTCTCGAAACGAATAAAAAATTGTGTTATCGTCAATCAACGTGGTACCCGAAACTTTTAATGCTCCTACGTGGATATTGCCTGTTCGCACGGGTTGTCCTATGGAAGATGATCTTACCTTACTTGGCGTTGTTCCTTCTGATCGGAAGAAATTAGAGAATATGGGGATTACGAGCCTAGAGCAGATTGCTATCATGTCTGTTTCTTCACTAGGGATGGGGGGGAGTAAAGGCACGATGCTGGTTCAACGGGCGCGGAACATCCTTGCAAATGAAAACATCCTTGATGTCTCCGTAAGTAATGGTGATCTTATTGAAGTAACCACAAAGAAGACAGATCGTGCGGTCATTAAATCCATTTTAAATGCACTCGATGTATATGCAGTTGGCTGGGGAAACGCTGCGTTAACCATTGAAGGGAATATATTGAAACTTACACGGAAGTCCGAAGCGTTTTCTAAAGTAATTTCGAAAGCGGAAAGTCTCCGTGAGATACTTGAATCAAAAAAAATGGAGGAACGCGAAAAAAGCGGGATTTATCTTCCTGAAGATGAGCTTAAAGCGTTTGCAAAAGAACGTGGATTTGATGGATTCTGGGAGAACGTATTTCAGGAGATCCATGGCAATGATATTATGAAAAAGGTGATTGCTGCAAGTATGTTTTCTACATTTGCAGAACCTGTACATTCCTTGATTATTGGAGAACCTGGAAGCAGCAAAACCATGGCCAAAGAAATCATCACAGAGCAGTTTTCTGATATTACAACTATTGGTGCGAACACGACTAGATCTGGCCTCGTGTGTCATATGGGGACCGGTGATCTTGGTGCCCTCCCACATGCGAACTGGAAACTTGTCTTGGTCGATGAGTTTGATAAAATCCCTGGGGAGGATATCGAGTATTGTTATGAGTTGTTGTCGAACGGGAAATGCAGTGTACATTCAGCTAAACTGCATCAAAACATTGAAAGCGAGTTTATCATGATCGCATTTGCAAACCCGAAGTCAAAAGTGTTCGGGAAGCATGCGCTTAATGACATTGGGTTGTCTCCGCTTCTTATGAGTCGTTGCGCGCTTGTGGTTAAAGTACAAAATATTGGTAAGGAAGATCGCCTTAATCTTTTTAAAAAGAAATTCTATGGCAAAGGAGAGATGAAAGAGAAACATGAGTATTATGATCAATGGGTGAAGCTCGCACGACGATATGAACCATCGATTACTGCTTCTGAGAAAAAAGTGAACCAGTATCTAGATGTGATGAATGAAATAGTAGAAGTTCATTACAATACGACATTGCGAAGGGATCTTCGGATGTCTGATTATCTTCGGAGGATACCGCTTGCTATTGCTCGTTCTTCGTTTAGCCCTGTTGATAACAAGGTTCTATTAGAAGCAGAAACCTTGATGAAAGAATCAATTGAAACTTGGATGTGAGGTGAACAGTATCGATCTTTCCATTAATCCGAAAGATGTCTCTACCATCGTGAAAGAGTTCATCAGGACCTATGTGAAAAACTCAGGCTGTACAGGTGTTGTTTTAGGCTTGTCCGGTGGCGTAGATTCTGCAGTGAGTACTATCTTGTGTAAGGAAGCGCTAGGAATGAAGAATGTTCAATGTGTCTTTCTGCCTGATGGAACGACGCCATCTCTTGATCGGAAACACGTGAAACTCTTTGTGAAAACATTTCATGTCCCTTTTAGGGAAATTGAGATTTCTCCGTTTGTGGAATCATTTCGTATAGCTCTTCAACAAAAAAAGAGGATGACGTTGGCGAATATCAAACCACGAGTGCGGATGATTCTGTTATATGAATATGCAAATGAGACAGGTAGTCTGGTCTGTGGGACCTCAAATAAATCAGAAATCCTAGTCGGGTATTTCACAAAATATGGTGACGGAGGTGTGGATTTCCAACCACTTGGTGATTTGTATAAAACCCAGATCTATCAACTTGCGAAATATCTGAAAATCCCTGCTCCAATTATAAGGAAACCACCGACCGCAGGATTATGGGTTGGACAAACCGATGAAAAAGAGCTTCGGATGAGCTAT
>CAYGVY010000108.1:0-4715 GCA_964353435.1 uncultured Thermoplasmatales archaeon
AGTTGATGTCGTACCCGACACCACCTGGAGAAATCACGCCATTTTCCTCATCCATAGCTGCCACGCCACCTATCGGAAACCCATACCCCCAGTGGATATCAGGCATCGCCAGGGATTTCCCGACAATACCAGGGAGCATTGTCACATTGGCAACCTGCTCAGGGGCATTATCCTTACGAATAGACTCAATCATACCATTGTTTGCATAGATGACCGCAGAGGTCTTCATATGAAGATTCTTCTGCTCGCCTTGATAACTCGAAGGAATTTCAAAACGAAAATCTTTAATTTTCTGTAATGGTCCGTTCCAGTTCATGGTTCCTCTCAACTTGCGAATAGGAAAAAGGATTTATAAACGCTATGAGACTCAAATTACTTTTTCTTTTTCAGATACGGGATTCCGGTTTTCTTATTGACGGCGATTTGATACCCGTCTGGTAGCTGGGCAGGGTCACCCATATCTGGTTTTTCTTTACTAAAGAAATGAATTGTTGTTTTCTTCCCATTGTATTTACCTGTTTCTCGTTTATAGAGGGTGTATTCCTCATAGGTACAAGCAGATCTAAGAGACGGCTTTTTTAATATTTTCTCAACAGGGTACGATTCCCACTCGGCA
Source organism: uncultured Thermoplasmatales archaeon (assembly GCA_964353435.1). Classification (GTDB taxonomy): domain Archaea; phylum Thermoplasmatota; class E2; order DHVEG-1; family DHVEG-1; genus SM1-50. Next base: position 617 of record CAYGVY010000108.1, read on the forward strand.
GTATCTTCCGGTTCTTCCTTTGGTTTTTTCCCACCCCTTTTTTGCTTTATGGGGACAAACTCTAGCTTCTCAGGGAATGTGGTTTTTTGTTCAATTTCTTTTTTAATTTGTTTTGCGAGTGTCCGTTTGATCCCGCGGATTTGAACAAGATCATCCACGGTTGCATCTTTGAGGTTTTCTATAGAAAAATATCCGTTTTTATATAACAGTTCAGCGGTTTGTTCATCAATGCTTTCGATGCCCTTGAATGCGATGAGATCAACCTTTATCTGGGGCGACTCAACCTTCATGATCGGCTCTAAATTCGAGGGTTTCTCCTCTGGTGTTTGTTGAATGTCTTGTTGTTCTGTGACGATTCTTTTTACTTCTCGTTCTTTATCTCGTGTTTCTCTTTTTAATTTTTTCAGTTCGAGCTTCTTCAGTCGTTTCGCTTCTTTTTCTTTTTTCTTCTGTATTTTTTTTAGGTCCCGTTCTTGTTTCTTTGATAATTTTGGGAGTTGTGGTTCTGGTGATTCTACAGATGTGAATTCAACCGGTACTTCAATAGGTTCTTCTTTTGCAGGGAATGGTTCCCACTCGACTGCTTTTTCTACTTTTTTAGGGGCAACAGGGATATCAATTCGCTCAAACTCAGGGATGTGGTCAACCGCTGATTTTGCATGAGAAACGGGTGGTTCTGCTGGTTGTGTTTCTTCGACCGGTTGCCATTCGGGGAGACGAGAGTCATGAGCCAGTGTTTCATCGTGTTTTATGGTCATTTCTGTTTCCAGAGGTTTCTGTTGTGCCTCCTTCGGAGTGACTTCTAAAAACTCAGGGAAGATTACATCAATTTTTTCGACCTCGTAGAGCTCTTCAGCGGTAAACGACAAGTCCTGTGAAGGAATTGACCTCGCGGGTATAGAAGGAGTTACTAATTCAAATTCAGGTAGGGTTGTTGACGGTTTAAATTTAGGAAGGGGGGTTATCAACCGAGGACTCACAGCAATCTTTGCATGAACAGTTACTTTCGGCTCTAAGGAATAGACTGTACGGAAAAAACTGTCAGATTTCGGCTTGGTTTTTAATGTATCACCAGCTAATCTTCTGCGAACGGAATCAAGGGCTTTCTCATCCGCCGAAATCATTGTTTTAATATTCGGGTCTGACGAGTTATCTAAAATCTTCCGTAGTTTCACTAAATCATCTACTTTAGATTTTTTCTCTCGAGACATAATATCCAAAGAGTATAAGATTCCACATATATTAATAAATTTCCTTCTGTAGCTATTTATTTTATCGATTTTTCTCTATAAATTAGTCCATTAAAAAGGTTATTAAGCAACCACCCCATTCGTCTCTTTTTGATACAAATGAACTTTAAAAACAGGGACATTATTTCAATTAAGGATTTTTCTAAAGAGGAAATCGATTACATCCTTGATTACACTAAACGTATGATCCCATATGCGAATGCGGAGAAACATACGACGCTTTTAAACCAGCATATCCTGGCCGCCCTCTTTTTTGAGCCAAGCACTCGCACGAGACTGAGTTTTGAAAGTGCAATGCACAGGCTAGGCGGAAACGTGATCGGGTTTGCAGACCCGAGTGGTACCTCACAGAAAAAAGGTGAAAGTCTGGCTGACACTATCCGGATGGCTGATTCCTATAGTGATGCAATCGTGATTCGTCACCCGCAGGAAGGCGCAGCACGACTCGCTGCAGAATTTTCTGAAGTACCTGTTCTTAATGCAGGAGATGGCGCAGGGCAACACCCGACCCAATGCCTTCTTGACTTATTTACCATCTTGACAGAGAAGAAGAAGATTAAGGGAAATAAGGTAGTCCTTCTCGGTGATCTGAAGTATGGGCGAACTGTTCATTCGCTCGCCTATGCCTTGTCCTTGTTTAAAGCTGATCTGACATTTGTTTCTCCTGAGACGTTGAAGATGCCGAAAGAAGTAATTAATGAATGTAAAGAATTCGGGGTGGAACCGATTAGCACCTCGAACTTAGAAAAAGCAATCAAAGAAGCAGATGTTCTCTACGTCACGCGAATTCAGAAGGAACGATTCCCTGATGCTGAGGAGTATAACCGTGTTGTGGGAAGTTACAAGATTGACAACACATTACTTCAACAGGCAAAGCAAGACCTAATAGTGATGCATCCGCTCCCCCGAGTGGTGGAAATTGACCCTGAAGTAGACAAAACCAAACATGCGCTCTATTTTAAACAAGCGTTCAACGGTCTCCCCGTGAGAATGGCGCTTCTTTCCCTCATCTTAGGAGGTAAAAAACTATGAAAGAGCTGAAGGTCACCCCGATTAAAGACGGGACTGTGATTGATCATATCACTCCAGGACATGCGTTGAAAGTGTTACACGTGTTAAAAATCCCAGAAACGACCTCCTCCGTTGTCAGTATTCTTATGAATGTGAACGGCAAAAAAGGGAAAAAAGACATCGTAAAAATAGAGAATCGAGAATTAGACCCCAAAGAGCTAGATAAGATAGCGTTGATAGCCCCAAAAGCAACCATCAACATCATCCGGGATTATGAGGTTGTCAAAAAACATATCGTAGAACTCCCCAATGAAGTGGTTGGTCTGACGAAATGCTCAAATCCGACCTGTATTTCCAATGCACGTGAGCCAGTCGAAAGCAGGTTTCATGTGATCAGTAAAGACCCGCTACGGATCAAATGTTATTACTGCGAGCGAGAACCTGAAGATATCGCTGAAGGAATTATTTAGCCTTTTTTCTCATTTTTTCTAGGAGCTCTTTTGCGTAATCAAGTTTTACTTTGCCGTTTTGTACAAGTTGGTCTGCGAGTTTTTCGATTTCGTCTCTTTGTGCACCTGCCATTACCGCGATGTTTTTCGCATGCAAAGACATATGTCCTTTTTGGATACCAACCGTTGACAGTGCAAAGAGTGCAGCAAAGTTCTGGGCAAGACCAAGACTTGCGACAACCTCAGCAAGCTCTCGTGCAGAACTAATCCCAAGTATCTTTCTGCAGAGTTTTGCTTTCGGATGCATGTTTGCGGCACCCCCGACCACACCAACCGCCATTGGTAATTCGATTTCGCCGACGAGGTCCCCATTGTTGTTCTTGTGATATCGAGTGAGTGCTGTATATTGGCCATCTCGGGCTGCGTATGCATGAGCGCCTGCCTCAATAGCACGGGAGTCATTACCGGTGGCAATAATCAAGGCATCTATACCGTTCATGATGCCTTTGTTATGCGTTGCTGCCCGATAGGGGTCAATGGAAGCGAGCGTGTAGGACTCAAGAAATGCGTCAACCACTCCATCTCCCCCCATCTTCTCTTTGTCAAAGACAGCGGTTGCTTTTACCAGTCTTTTATCCGCAAGATTTGAAAGTATCTTCAGTCTGACTTTCCCACCGGAGATCTCTTCTAGCATTGGAGCGAGTGCCTCGCACATGGTGTTTACTGCATTTGCACCCATTGCGTCACGCACATCAACAATAAGATGAGTTACAATCATGGTACCAAGAGGGCTATCAAGGATTCTGACTTCCAGATCCTTTGCGCCACCACCTAAATCGACAAGGATTTTATCTTGAGAGTTCGCAAGTATAAGGAGCTGCTCTTTGTGCTTCAGGATTTCTTGGGCTGCGGTGACCACATCCACGATGTGCAGCAACTGCAGTTGGCCAATCATTAGTGGCTCGGAGCAAGTGGTTGAAAACCCACCTTTGATTCGAGCGATTTTCGCTGCGTTACTCGCTGCAGCAACGACACTGGATTCCTCGGTTGCCATCGGGATTATATAGTTTTTGCCATTAATGAGAAAATTCACGGCTAATCCAAGTGGTAATTCAAAGGTTCCTAGCACATTCTCAATCATACGATCTGCTGTTGCGAGATCGAGACATGAAGAAAAAATCTTCGCATCATCCTCGCTTAAATTCGCGAAATGCGTGACAAATTCCCTTCGCTTTTCAATGGGGAGTTTATAGAATCCTGAGACAACAGACGTTTTTTCAGTCGTTGACATACCACGTATGCCTCCTTGTATATTACTCTGGAAAACAGTTCATTGTTTTTATAATTGTTTATCCTTAGAGCGGAATTCCCATCGATCAAAAACTGTTT
>CAYGVY010000109.1:0-4698 GCA_964353435.1 uncultured Thermoplasmatales archaeon
TCTTATCTTTCACCTGATTAAATAATACTGATTTTATTCCCGCTTCTTTCATAGATTTCTCACCACTCCTTTCCTTACAAATTTATGAATATCTTCCTCCAAATAATCCACTATACATGGAGGTCTACGCTTTTTATATAGTTTGCGCAAATTCCAACGCTATTTTACTAGAAAAATTTATCAACGAAAACATGGTATCTAAAAACATGTTATTCTCTCCGATTACCCCCGATGATTATTTGAAACGCATTAAAAAAACAAAGAGTCTAATGAAAGATAACGAGCTCGATCTCCTTGTAGTATTCTCTGATGCATGGCGGAGTGCAAACTGCCGATATCTCACTGGAGTTAGACCGTACCCCGGGTTTTTTTCTGAGGTTCCAGGTTACAACCAAGCTTTAATAACCATCCCGCTCGAAGGGGATCCAACTCTTTTCTGGTGTGACCATACAATAGAATGGGCCAGACGTGGAGTGTTAGGCACGCTAAGAGAAGAACCTTGGATTGATGTTAAAACATGGTCGGAGATAGGTGATGTTCTTAAAGAGTTAAGCAGCAAAAGCAACGTCAAGAACATCGGTTTTGAGGGTAAAGATATCGTTCCGTGGCCTGTGTATGAGTCCCTAAAAAAAGATATGAATTCTGAAATGAAAGACACGAATATTTTAAAAATTCAGAGAAGAGTCAAAAGCGAGAGGGAAATAAAATTATTGGAAATAGCGTCCAATATAAATGACAGAATATGTGAAGAACTCGTCAGAGGAATCATCCGATATGGAATCACAGAAAAGGAAATTCAAAGAAAAATCGAAGAGTTAGGTCATTCAATGGGTGCAGAATACGTTGACGCGAATTTCATGCAATCAAGAAACGTTGGTTGGGGGCATGCAACAGATGCAACAATTGAAAATGGAAGCCTACTTTCGCTCCATGTTATCCTGCAGTATGAAGGATATAACTCTGATAACGACCGAATCATTGGATTTGGAAAAATTAGTAAGAAAGAAGCAGAACTCGCAGAAATAACAAAAGAAGCGTTAAAGAATTATTTGAATGCCGTAAAACCCGGCGTTGAAGCCATGGAGGCGATTATCGCTGCGGTAAATACCCATGACTACGTAGCTGCGGGAGAACAGGGTGCTGGAGCAAGCGGACATGGTATAGGGTTAGAAGCTGAGGAAGAACTCATCAATGAATGGGTATTCGAAAAAGGAATGGCATTCACTGCTACTGCTGGTGCTTACAATAAAGACATCAAAGCAACCTGGGCTACAGAAGATGTCGTGGTGGTAACCGAACGTGGAGCGCGACTCTTAACTAAGTTCCCGATAGACTATATGATCCCATAAAAACTCTCATTAATAGAGCATTTTTTCCATTTTTCGTCCACCATAATTATTTTATAGTTGAAATTTATTATTAATATTGAGAGGTTTTGTATGGACAAAAAAATAAAAAAAATTTTTGTGTTTATCTTAGCATTTTTGTTCATATTTCCAATAGCATCTACGGTTACCTCTAATACAACAAAAACAAATTGTAATATACCGAGTAAGACGAATGAACCCTGTACTGGATATACGTTGATATCTGCTGGTGGGGATCCTGCTTTTTTGATCGATATGAATAATACTGTTATTCATACGTGGTCCTTACTTGGTTTTCCTGCAAAGTTATTGCCTGGCGGCTCTATTATTGGAGGCATTGAATTTAATGATATGGATGAATTTCATTCTATCGCTCAAGAAAATTGGGAGGGTGATATCGTCTGGGAATTTCAGAATTGGAGTAATGGGTGGTCACGACATCACCATGACTTTGAGCGCGAAGGAAATCCGGTTGGGTACTACGCCCCTGGTCAGGAGTACGTCGATAATGGAACGACATTAGTGCTCGCACGCTCTACACTAATTAACCGATCCATCAATCTGATAATGCCCTTGGATGACGATGTTATCTATGAGGTAGACTGGGAGGGCAATCTCACTGGTTTTGTCTGGCATGCAAACGAGCATTTTAATGAAATGGGATTTACATTATGGGCTAAACTTGGTATCTACCATCAGATAATGCCATACCTTTTCCGTTCGACTTTTCAAGGGTGGCTTCATATAAATTCCATATCAGAGCTAGGGGAAAATCATTGGTATGACGAAGGGGATAGCCGGTTTAATCCACGCAACATCATTCTTGATTCTCGACAAGCAAGTTTCATGGCGATTATCGATAGAAACACGGGGAAGATTGTATGGAGAATTGGACCAGATTATTCGAAAGCAACCGAGGCAGGAAAAAAACTTGGTCCGATTATCGGGATGCATAATGCTCATATGATCCCGAAGGGCCTTCCTGGTGAGGGAAATATCCTTGTCTTTGACAACGGGGGATACTCAGGGTATGGTCTCTTAGGAGTCCCAATTCGTTACCTTCGCTTTTATTCAAGGGTCATTGAGTTCAACCCAGTGACGTATGATGTCGTCTGGGAGTATGAAAAGAAGGACACGCCTCGATTTTATAGCGATCGCATTAGTGGGGCTCAGCGTCTGCCCAATGGCAATACGCTTATCTGTGAAGGCAGCAGAGGCAGGATTTTTGAAGTGACTCCGGAGAAAACTATCGTTTGGGAATATATCTATCCAGGGAGCGAAGGTAATTTTACAAACAATGATGTCTATCGGGCGTATCGGGTTCCTCCGGAATGGGTGCCGGGCAATCCCTCCGGATATGATCCATGGGAGTAGGTCTTAAAGTTCCTCACAAATCATGATATTATTTCATGCACTTTTTGAGATACTTCACACATTTCGGTAATTCCTCTTCAGCATTACCTGGAACAGCGCATTCAAGAGCCATATATCGTTTGTATTGTATTTTTCTCAAAGAAGTAAAAATAGATTTAAAGTCAATGTGACCAAAGCCAGGAAGCAATCGATTATTTTCAGCAAGATGAACATGATAAATATAATCACCTGCCTTCTCAATGGTTTCATTGATGTTTTTTTCCTCGATATTTAACTCACAGGTGTCGACCATGATTTTTACATTTTCTATTCCAACCTCTTCACAGATTTTTATTGCACTCTCCACGGTGTTGAAGAAGTGGTTTTCGTATCTATTTACTGGTTCAAGGGTTAAGATTGCACCAACCTCTTGGGCGTACTTTCCTACGTCTTTGACAAGGTCAAGTAATAATTTTTTTTCAAACTCATTTGGGGTTGGTTTTTCAAAGATTGGGACGACACTCTGCGGTCCTTCTTCAACTGCAAAAAAAGTAACTGCGTTGATATCTGCTGCAATCTTCAAACTATCTTTTATCAACTTACCCCTTATTTTTGCTGCTTCTTCGCTATCCAAGAGTGATACTGATGCTGGTCCTGAAACCACCACTGATGAGGGTTTAACCTTGTAAGAATTTGCAGCATCATTTATCTCCTTTGCCCTTTCCTTGAGATCATCGTCTTCCATCGCCCAAATCTCAATTCCATCAAAACCATACTTTTCTAGAATTTCAAATTTCTCCCTAAACGTTATACCAGGTGTTATTGCATCGACACATGATAATTTCATATTTTTCTCCCTTCCTACTATACTTGTAATATTATTTTTACCCATCACGTAGTATACCCTATATAATATTTTCTTAATTCAGAAAACTATTTTAAAAAATTGAAGTTTCTCTCACTTTGTGAGTTGTATGACCGAATTCATCTTTATGGAAACATATAATGATATGACAAGGTCCGATGCCATTAAAGTATACAAAGAAATTCGTGATACAAAACTCAAATTCATTGGTTTTAAGGATATTGGTTTACCCATTGAAAAGTTAAAAGACCTGCATTCCATGATGAAAAAAGATGGTAGAACAACTTTTTTAGAAGTGGTAAGTGCATCAGAAACGGAGACTATACAGTCAACAAAAGTTGCTTTAGAACTTGGTGTTGATTATTTGATTGGAGGTACCTATATTGACTCAACACTCCCTCTTATAAAAAATACAAACGTTAAGTATTTCCCGTATGTGGGAAAAATCGTTGATCATCCATGTAAACTCCGGGGATCAATTGAAGAAATGGTACAAGATACGAAAAAAGTGAAAGAGAAAAGAATACCAGGTATTAATCTGCTCGCATATCGCTACAATGGTGATGTTGAAAAATTGATAGAAAAAGTAAGTGTGATTGGTCTCCCAATGATTGTCGCGGGAAGCATCGATAGTTATGAACGTGTGAGTAAAATGAAAGAAATGGGGATATGGGCTTTTACCATAGGTGGGGCAATCTTTGATAAAAAATTTGTATCAAATGGGAGTCTTAAAAATAATATCAATGCGGTCTTGAAAGCAATTGTATGATCTCTTTCAGAGAGGAATGAAGGTGTCATTACCCTTTAAGGGCAGAGCTGGAAAACTAGCTTATGCAGTTGGTGCTATTGGTGATACAGGATTCTATCAAATAATTATGATGTGGTTGCTCCCTTTTCTAATTGGAAAGGAACTTCTTCATCTTAATTATTGGCTCGCTTGTATAGCTATTGGGATTTCCTTTGGAGTTTGGAATGCAATAAATGATCCAATTATTGGGGCATTATCAGACCGAACTCGTACGAGGTTTGGACGGAGAAAACCCTTTATAGCAATTGGCGCACCACTCTCTATATTGTTTTTAGTACTTCTTTTTTCTCCTCCATCAGGAGGTA
>CAYGVY010000110.1:0-4652 GCA_964353435.1 uncultured Thermoplasmatales archaeon
TGGAGGGATTCCATTGTTATCCCATTTTCTTAATTTATAATACTCGCTAAGCATTTTTTCGAAATTTTCTTTTTTTACGATATTCCCATTATATTGACCCTTTTTTAGAGGCTCGATACTAAATCGATCAGGCAAATAATCATCTTTTCTTGTGATACCTTCACGAACGTTAAACCATCTGCATAAATTGTTTATACGCTCACCAGTTTTAATCAAGTCATCTTTGGTGATTTTCTTCTCAGTTACAATTGAATATAGCTCTGCAAGGTTCTCCCAATATATCGGTCCCATCACTGGGTATGTTACAAACCGACAGAGGATCATCGAATCGCATACAGAATAGAAGTCTTCTAATTCTTTTACCATTTCTATTTTACCTTCCATTCCCACCATATCAGGTCTATAGGCAATACTTCTTAGATGGCAAGCACCCCGATCTGATGTCACATAAGACAGAGCCATCTCCTCTGTTGCTCTTGGGTCATATCCTGGGAGTTCTAATCCTTTCACATGAACCGCAAAGTTTTGTGAACCCTTGATTTTTTCTGAAGCATTTTTTATGCCTTCCGCAAAAATATTACCGATTCCTTTCCTATAGGCTATTTTATTAATCATCGTAATTATTGCTTCATGATTACCAAACTTAAGATCAACACCATCGAGCTCTTTTTTTGTAAGTAATCCTTTGCTATAACATTCCATTCCAAAAGCAATCACATTGCCAGCAGAAATAGTATCCATGCCAAGTCTATTGCATAATTCATTTGCTTTTGCAATCGATTCCAAATTATTATTACCACAAAGTGCTCCAAGGGAAAACAGTGTTTCATACTCTGGTCCACTTACATGAGTTCCCGCATACGGGCCATCTCTTACTTCAGAAATATTTTTACATGCGACTATACACGCCTGGCAGCTTCTTTTCTTGATGATTATCTTTTCTTTCATCCGATCAAGATTAATTTGCTCTGCTCCATCGAATTCACCCTCAGTCCAGTTTCTTGTTGGTAACGCACCCATGTAGTGTGTCAACATTAATGTCTCTGGGGTTCCATCAAGCAAAATACCTCGATCTTTGAGTTTTTCATTAAGATCCTTTTTGATAGCTTCGACCTCTTGTTGTTTTTTGATTTCTCTTTTCTTTGTACCATGAACAATAACCGCCTTGAGTTTTTTTGATCCCATTACTGTGCCAACGCCAGCTCTTCCTAAGAGAAATCCTTCTGCATGGGTTATGCATGCGTATTTCACGAGGTTCTCTCCCGCAGGTCCTATCGAGACCACCTGATAGATTTTCCCATGATCTTCTTTTAATATTTTCTCAGTTTCAAAAGTATCCTTGGCCCACAAATGATCTGCGTTTTTAATTTCAACATTATCGTCATTTACAACAAGATAAACAGGTTTTTTTGAAATACCTTTGATCACAATAAAGTCATAGCCAGTTTTCTTAAATTGCGGAGCGAAATAACCACCACAGTAAGACTCACCGAAAATGTTTGTCTGGGGAGACTTGAAAATAACTGCAAGTTTTTCGCCACCAGAAATATTTAAACCTGTGAGAGGCCCTGTTGCAAAAATCAACAAATTATTTGGACCAAGAGGATCGGTCTTTGGCTTAACTCGATCAAATAATAGTCTTGTCCCTACCCCCTTCCCACCAATATACTTTTTTATGATTTCTTTTGAAACATCTTTTTCCTTAAATTTTCCTGAAGAAAGATCAACTTCTAAAATCTTTTCGTTACCAATCATTCTATCACCATGTTCACTCCACAGTATAATAAAATCATTTTGGTTTTGAAGACATGAAATGTTAATAAAATATATCTAGCTTCTGTTACAAAACACAACTATGATTTCTACACAAACTATAAATAAAACTATCAGAGTTTCATTAAGGGCATCTTATGAGATGTACAAAAAAACATGACGACTTCATGGTTAATTTTATAAAAGAAGTCTGTGAAAAAATAGGACCAAGATCACCCTGTAGTAAGGAAGAGGAACATTGTGCTCAATTTATGGTAAAACGTCTAAAAAAATTTTGTGACGAAGCATGGATTGATGATTTTTATTGCCGCCCTGGAGCATATAGAGCAATGTTCCACTGGCCAATTCTCTTCTACATTATCGCAATTCCTTTCTCTCTATTTTATCCATGGATTTCCTTAATATTAACCAGCTTTGTAGTCATCATTTTAGTTGGGAACGAGATATATAATAAGGAAATCATCGACCCACTTTTTAAAAAACAAATATCAACAAATGTCATTGCGAAAATAAAACCTTCAAAAGAAAAGAAAAACATTATTATTTTAAATGGGCATCATGACTCAAACTGGGAGTTCCCTCTAGGGAAACGATTTGGAACTAAAGTCAGCATTTTTATGGTCCTCCCCATAGTTTTTAATCCTATTCTTCTCATATTTTCTATAATAAAAATAATCGCACCATTGTCCTTATTAGTAGAGGTTATTCTTTTAGTCATCATGATTGCTCCTGTTCCGATCTTAATTCCATTTGGTATAAAGGTTATATCAAAAACTCCGGTGATGGGTGCAAACGATAATCTAAGTGCACTCGCTGTCTGTCTCACCACCGCGCAATATTTTTCCAATCCCAAAAATAAATTGACCCATTCAGAGTTATGGATTGTCTCATTCGGCTGCGAAGAAATCGGTATTCGAGGAAGTAAGCGTTTTGTATCGAAATACCTTGATAGTATTAAGGATGCTTATACTATCAATTTAGATTTAGTTGGAGAAAAAGATTGTCATCTACATATTGTTACGAAGGTGGAGATGGGTGCTATAAAATTATCTCCCGAAGTTTGTGATATTCTCCAGGTGGCGAGCAATAAAGTAAATATTCCCATTACACGAGGACCAGTTATGTGTTTTACAGATTCTATGGCATTCTCAATGAAAAAATTAAAATCAGCCGCCCTAATAGGACTTTTACCTGATGGGAATATGCCAAGGTATTATCATACAACAAATGATACAATAGAAAACATTGATCCTAAGTTAATGAAAGAGTGTTTGGAAATCTGCCTTCAAGCAATTTACGATATAGATTCAAAGTTTTCTTAATGTTTTTAAGGTAGTAAGCCATACAAAGTCTATTAAATAATATTTGAAAGGAGGAGGCGTATGAAGTTATCCGATAAAACCGCGATTGTTTTTGGTACTAACGGGCAAATTGCTCAGGCGATTTGTAAGAAACTTTCAAAAGAAGGATGTAAACTTGTAGTTACAGATCTTAAAAGAGAACAAGCTGAAAAACTCGCTTCCGAAATTAAAAATGCTATAGGAATCGGTGTTGATATACGCTCTGAAAAAAATATTAAGGAAGCAATAGAAGCTGCTATTAAAAAGTACGATAAAATTGATTTTTTCATTAACTGCTCCCGTATCGCCCTGTTTAAAGAAACCGTAGAGCTTACCGAGAACGAATGGGATACCATCGTGGATTTCAATACAAAAAGCATGTATTATATCGCCAAGGCTGCACTGAAAAATATGATGGATAATAACTATGGTGCAATAATCGGAGTAACCTCAAAGACTGCAAACTCAGGTCCGGCTAATCTCTCCGCATATTCAGCATCGATGAACGCTTCAATTGGGTTTTTACGTAGTCTCTCCTGTGAAGTACGTAATAATTCAATACGAGTAAATGCGATCTGCCCCGGTTTTATTGAACATGAAGAACTCGTACTAGGCGCTGAATTAACTCATAACGAACCACCTGATAAGGGAATATACATCCAGTTTTCACCACTGATAAATGTTGCTAATGAACCAGACGCCCTTGCAAACCTGATTGCCTATTTAGCAAGCGAAGAAGGGGAATTTATCACAGGTCAAGCATACAGTTTATGGGACGACGACATGACATATTATAGAAATCTAGGTCAAATGGCGGAATTTTAGGGGGTAATGGATATGAGATTAGAAAATAAAACGATTATAGTTACTGGCGCAGGTCGAGGAATAGGAGGAGGAATAGCACTAGCATTGGCAAGAGAAGGGGCAAACGTAGTTATAAGTGATATCAACCTAAAAGAAGCAAAACAAGTTGCAAAAGAAATAGAAGACCTTGGACGAAAATCATTAGCAGTAAAAACCGATGTTACATCTAAAAAAGAAGTCGATGATCTTATTAAAAAAACTATTGAAAAATTCGGTTCACTAGATATCATGGTCAGTAACGCTGGTGTATCATCCATGGAAAATGTAATTGACATGCCAGAGGAAAAATGGGATTTCAACATGGATGTAAACCTCAAAGGTACATTCCTTGTTACACAAGCAGCCGCACAACAAATGATCAAACAACAAAAAGGTAAAATTATCTGCACAGCGTCGATGGCAGGAAAAGGTGGCGTTGCAACACAAGCACATTACAATGCATCAAAACATGGGGTCATAGCATACGTAAAAAGTCTTGCACAAGAACTTGCACCTTATGGCATCACCGTGAATTCTATTTGTCCAGGCTCAATCAAAACATCCATGCAAGATCGAGAGGTACAATGGAGCGCGGAAATACGAGGCGCAGGTGCTACCCCTGAAAGCATCCGTGAGGAAATGGCTAATTTTACACCCCTTGGGAGAATTGGTCTGCCAGAAGATGTAGCAAAGGTT
>CAYGVY010000111.1:0-4579 GCA_964353435.1 uncultured Thermoplasmatales archaeon
GTATTGTATAATATTCAACGGGGTGATCGGCGGGAGAACGCAATTGAAGTGTTGAAAATGCGGTATTCGAATCATCAGAAAAAAGTGTTTTCTTTGGAGATTTCCGGTCAAGGGATAAAGGTGTATCCAGAGCGACAAGTGATGCTTCCTGCTTATAAATAAGTAAATGGTTCTTTGTGGTCACCAATTCGTTTGAGGTTGTAGGTTGCAAAAATGAGTTCGATGGTTTTGACTTGTTGTTTTGAAAGTCCAGTTCGTCGCAGGATGATGTTATCACATTCGTCGTAGATGGTTAGGGTGCCTGCCTCTTTGTTTGATATGGCTTTGAGTATTCTGTTGTGTTGCACCCAAATCCAGATTTTAACGTCTTTCGTGTTCATGTCATTCATTCTCATTCATCTGCATTATATATTTTAATTTATAAATATATAAATATTTTCATAAATATTAATATACTATGAAAAAACCATGTCAATAATAATCATGCAAGATGGGAAGCAAAACGACAAAATAATTATATACGCACACCTATACAGTTTAGAGGGTAGATCATGGCACTCATCCAAACGGATAATACAGCTACAGTGGGAAAAATAAAACGAGTCAAAACAGGCATCAAAGGACTTGATGAACTATTATCAGGTGGAATCCCTAAAGAAAGCGTCACGCTAGTTTCAGGTCCACCAGGCAGCGGAAAATCTATCTTCTGCTACCAATTTATCGCTAAAGGAGTTCAAGAAGGGAATAAATGCCTCTACCTAACTCTCGATAAAAAAATCGAAGGCCTCCTCCTTCAAGCAGGAGAACTGGGCATGAATTTTCAGCCAGCAATCGAGAGCGGACAAGTAAAATTCTTATTCCTCAACATTAACAAAAAACTCATCTATGAAACCATGGTCAACGAAATTCTTTCTGGTAATTATGACCGTGTTGTTCTAGATTCTATTACCCCCCTTTCTGAAATGCCTATCTACATCAATAATCCTGAGTTTACCAGCGAAGCGGACAACATTGATCATGATGAGATCTCGACTGGTACTTTTCCTGTTCGGCGATTACACCTGCATTACATCATGAACGCATTAGAAACATCAAAATGTACAGCAGTTGTCACCTCAGAGCTACCATCGGGTTCTACGAATTACTCCCGTGACGGACTATCTGAGTTCCTAGCAGATGGCGTCATCATTCTCAGCCTTGATCCAACCATGGATCGACGGAAGCTTGCAGTCATGAAAATGCGAAGCACCAAACACACGCTCAAGCCACAAAATATCGAGATTGGCAAAGGCGGCATGCAAATTATTTAAGAGCTATGTTTCACTACAAGCCGCCCAAAAAACTACGAGCATTGTTCATCGTACACTATGCACCATTACTTCTTATTATCCTCATTGGGCCACTTACCGCATATTATGGTGTCTGGGAAATTCCATTACCTAAATTAATAATCGTTATTCTGGGGTGTATAATTTTTCTTCTTGGTGCCTTCGTCTATTTTAAATGGGAGATTTTCTGGCATAAAACGTATAAAGGACAACTTGTCACTCGCGGGATTTTTCAATACATCAGACACCCGCATTACACGTCCCTGCTCATCGTCGGGTTTGGCCTTGCATTGTTCTTCTATTCCGTGTTCGCACTTATTATCGCCGTTATCGCAATCCCCATAATGATTTGGAGTATTATCGATGAAGAAAAACTTTTAATAAAACAGTACGGTGAACCTTATAAAGATTATATGAAAGAAGTTCCATGGAGAATGATTCCAAAAATTTTCTAAAACACTCATTATGTTTTTCTTTTTATTATCTTTGGTGCGTCATTCTCATCAGGTCTTTTCGGTAGTAGACCATATTTCTTTACTGCCCACCAAGAAACAATTGTAGCCACGATCGTTGATCCAATAAGCAAACCGAGATACGCTGGTATATCCATTGATGTAAATGGAAACATTTGATTGCCTGCAATTGTAGCAATGGTATTTGGTACAAGAAGTGCAGTCCCGATAATAGTCAGATATCCCACCATAAGTGCAAGCCGATTATTGAGGATCTGTAGTTGATTATTGTAAATACTTTGCAGAACCTCAAGTCCAGAGGCAAGCACCTCACTCATGTGTTCCGCAAGTGAAATTTGTCGACTGATATCATCACCAAGAATCCCGATTCTCTGCAATAATTTTTGGTTATCAGTGATTGTCTCTGCGTCGCCATATCGAAGCGAATTAATGACATCCCACGACGCCCATAAGGTATTCAAATAGGTAATGAGTGCATGTTTCATGGTATAGATATCTTGACCGATTTTCTCTCGTGAAGACTTTGGATCGACAAGAAATTTTCCAAGATGGTCACCTTCTTCTTCAATCATCCGAAGACCATTGAAATTTTTCTGGTTGTTTTCATCAATGATTCGAGTCAGCAGAATCGTGAGTTTATCCATCCAGGGAAGATCCTGACGGATTTTCTTCATGAAGATGTCAGCATATCGGTAAATTTTCGCCAGTCGTACGACTTCCTTCGGATGAATGGTGATAATCAAGTTTTTACGAATCAAGATAAGCAGTTGATAGACTTTTACATCGAATCGTTCAACGCGAACTGCAGGTAACATAAGCCCAAGTTCTGAGTCCAAATCCTCATAGGATGAATACCGCTCAGAAAGCACGCTGGCGACCAGTTGAAGGCTAAATTTTAATGAGGTCGCTATGAAAAAGCTATCCTCGTTGATGTTTTCAACCGTGAAATCCATCCATTCCAGCGCATCTTCTTTTAAGAGACCGACAATCTCAGAGACGTTATCGCTCTCAACCTTGGTAGTGACTCCATCTTTTGAGAGTGAAACGTAGAAAGCACTCTTTTGTATCTTTTCAGCTTCTCCCATGCTTCACTCACCCCACATCGAGAGGTCATCTAAATTTGACACTACATCCGCAGGGAACTTATAAATGTACGCGTATGTATATACTACAGACAGATGCTTATCATTATTTTCATGTTCCATAACATCCAATTTATAAATCAATATTTGTTATTGACTTAACGGGGAAGGACCAATGAAGGTTCTGTTTATCGAACCACCTAGCTCGACATCAATTTCCATGCTACCACCTATTTCTTTACCCGTATTAAAGGGATTTATTAAAAGCAAAACAACCCATGATGCGAAAATCCTTGATTTGCTGTTTCACAGTAAAGATTGGCAACAGTGCGTCCTTGAGGAAATTAAAAAGGAGCACCCTGATCTTATAGGTTTTTCAATGTTAAGTTTTAATTATAAATCAATACTTGCGATTGCACGATTCATTAAACAACACAGCACAATTCCCATAATCGCTGGAGGGGTACATGCGATCCTTTCCCCAGAGGAGGTGATTTGGAATCATGAAATCGACATCGTGTGTATAGGGGAAGGAGAATATGTTCTCAAAGAACTCCTTGATAATTCCTTAGATTGCTCTGCAATAGAGGGCATCTGGTATAAAAAAAAGGGAAAGATCATTAAAAATACCCCACGGCAGTTAATCGCCAATTTAGACTTGTTTGCATTCCCTGATTTTGATGATTTTGATATACAAAAATGTTTGTTCATTTACAATAACCATCTTCCGATTATGGCCTCACGAGGATGCCCGTATTCATGTTCGTATTGTAATAATCACGCGTTACGTAGAATTCTGAAAGGAACCTATGTGCGGTTTCGTAGTGTGGAAAATGTCATAGAAGAAATCGACCTGCGGATCAAACAATATTATGACAAGGGATTCCGATATTTTTACTTCTTCGATGACACCTTTATTTTGAACAAAGACTTTGTTCTGAGGTTTTGCAAACAATTCAAAGAAAGAGGATTTCATAGGTTAATCCGATGGAATGTAAATATACGAGCGAATCTAGTCACTCATGATCTTATGAAAACTATGAAAGACGCAGGCTGCTATCAGGTACGCATGGGCATTGAGACCGGAAATGAGTACATCCGAAATATCGTATACAATCGGGGGATGACCAATCAAGAGATCTTTAATGCAGTTGATATTATCAGGAAAAATAACCTGCAACTACGGCTTTATTTCATGGTTGGAGCACCACAAGAAACCGTTGAGATGATGCATGAAACCTTCGAGATGGCAGACAAACTTCATGCTGATGAAATCTTCTTTGCATTGTTGTATCCGTTGCCGGGAACCGATATTTTGAAACTCTGTAAAGAAGAACAGGTCCTTGATGTAAAAAGCGAATCAACTGCTGTTGAGATAGGGCCGATAAAAAAAACCAAATATGCCTCATCCGCTCAGATATACCGATTCCTTCAACAGGTGGAACACTGGCAGATGAAACAATATATCCAAGATGCCCTGAAATTACGTGGACCACTTTTTATTGTTGATTGTCTACGATTTCTATTGTTCTATAAAACAAAGTATGATTTTGAAATGGACCAGTTGTTTCGATGGAATGTCCAGCGTTATAAACTTAACCAGGTATGGAAATAATGTTGGGAGACGGACCTGTCGGGATTTGAACCCGAGTCAGAGGCTCCGGAGGCCTCTGTGATATCCAAGCTACACTACAGG
>CAYGVY010000112.1:0-4553 GCA_964353435.1 uncultured Thermoplasmatales archaeon
TATTAACAGAAACCTTTATGTTTGATGATTTGATTCCAACCCCCATGAAACTAGAACTCAACGAACAGCAAAAAATGATTCGAAACATGGTACGGGAATTCGCAGAAAAAGAGGTTGCACCACTCGCCGCTGAACTTGATAAAAAGGGGGAGTATCCAACAAAAACACTTGAAAAAATGGCAAAACTAGGATTACTCGGCATTATTATCCCACAACAATATGGTGGAGCTGGCCTTGATACCATCAGTTACGTGACTGTCGTCGAAGAAATATCACGGAAATGCGCCTCAACTGGTGTAATCACCTCTGTTCACAACTCGCTTGCCGCCTGGCCTATCATGAAATATGGGTCCGAAGAACAAAAAAAGAAATATCTCCCGATTCTCGCAAAAGGAGAAAAAATCGGGGCGTTCGCAGGAACCGAACCAAACGCAGGTTCCGATCTAGGGGCGATGAAAACCACTGCGGTGCTCAAAGGCCATCATTATATTATGAATGGGGACAAGACGTTTATCACCAGTGGGCCGATGGCAGGGATTATCATTGTGTTTGCGGTAACCGATAAAAACGCGGGAACCAAGGGATTGAGCGCATTCATTATTGAAAACACGTTTAAAGGATACAAGGTCGGCAGCATCTTTGATAAACTTGGGATCAACGCGTCACAAACCTCAGAACTTCTCTTTGAAAACATGGAGGTTCCTAAAGAGAATCTTTTAGGCAAAGAAGGCGACGGGTTTAAGATCGCGTTAAGCACACTTGACGGCGGCCGAATTGGGATTGCTGCCCAAGCAGTTGGTATTGCCCAAGCAGCTCTTGATGAAAGCATCGCGTATTCCAAACAACGTGAGCAGTTCGGTAAACCCATCGCAAAATTCCAGGCTATCCAATGGATGATCGCGGATATGGCAACACGGATTGAAGCAGCACGATTCCTTGTCTATAACGCAGCCTACACGAAAGATAAAGGAGAACGATTCTCCAAAGAAGCAGCGATGGCAAAACTTTTTGCCTCAGAAACCGCGATGGAGGCTGTCATCAAGGCAGTGCAAATACATGGTGGGTACGGGTATACAAAAGAATACACAGTAGAACGATTATTTAGAGATGCAAAAATCACGGAGATTTACGAGGGGACCTCTGAAGTGCAACGCATGGTGATCTCCGCAAATCTCCTCGGATAATATCCTATTTAAGCTTAGTCGATAATGCATTCAGGTAGGTGAAAAGAAATGGGGGAGTTTGAGTACGAAAAAACATATAAAGCGTGGAAATGGGACATCCCAAAGAAATACAATATCGGCGCAGATGTTGTTGATAAACATGCTGCTTCGAAGAACCGCAACAAGGTTGCACTCTACTGGGAGAACGCTGCTGGTGAAACCGCGAAGTACACGTTTGGTGATCTGAAGGGCCTTTCAAACAAGTTTGGGAATGCGCTAAAAAAACTAGGTTTTAAAAAAGGCGAACGATTTTTGATCCGTCTGCCGAATATCCCCGCGTTTCAGATATCGTTTCTTGGTGGTGTGAAGATCGGTGCGGTACCGATTCCCTCCAGCGTCATGTTCCGTGAACACGAAATAGAATATCGAATTAATGACAGCAGCGCGAAAGCAGTGATCACCACCCCTAAGTTTGTCAAAGAGGTTCATGCTATTCAAAAGAACTGCAAGACCCTGGAACATATTATCGTGGTTGGTGACGCACAAACAGGAGAACTCTCCTATGACGAGCTTATGAAAGAATCCTCCAGCAATCTTGATTTAGAGCCGACAAAGAGCACAGACATCGCATTTTTCTGTTACACCTCAGGCACCACGGGTAATCCCAAAGGCGCGGTGCATCTCCATCGATGGGTCCCAGGCAACGACCCTAGTGTTATCTTCTGGCAGAATGCTCTAGAAACCGATATCGTTGCTCATACAGGTGATCTCAACTGGATTTATCCTCTGGGAAACGGGTTTTTATATACCTGGCGTTGGGGGATATCCACATTTGTCTATGACGGGAAGTTCGACCCGGTGCATTGGTTTGAACTCATGGAGAAATATCGTGTGACGAACCTTGCGTCTGTTCCGACCGCATATCGGATGTTTCTGACGATAAAAGACGCGGAGAAAACCTACGATCTCTCCGCATTACGGCATTGTATCTCCGCTGGTGAACCCTTGAACCCTGAGGTGATCAAAGAGTGGAAACGACGGTTCGGGTTGGATGCCCATGATGGAATAGGCATGACCGAGGTGATGGTATATCTTTCCAATATGCGTGACATGAAGATTAAACTCGGGTCCTGTGGGAAACCACAACCCGGTCATATCTGCGCGCTTCTCGACGAAAACGGAAAACCAGTTCCTCTTGGAGAAACAGGTGCACTCGCGGTGAAGATCACTGACCCTGGGCTTTTCAAAGAGTATTGGAACAAACCCGAGAAAACAAAAGAGAGCTTTAGCGGCGATTGGTTCCTCAGTGGTGATGTCCTCTATCAGGATGAAGACGGCTACTATTGGTTCAGCGGGAGGAACGATGACCTGATCAAGGCGAGTGGGTATCGGATCTCACCCTTCGAAGTCGAATCAGCGATCATCTCACATCCAGAGGTGTTGGAGTGCGCGGTGGTCGCAAGCCCTGATCCGATGCGAGGGACTATCATCAAGGCGTATGTGGTGCTCCGTGACAGGAAGAACGCATCAGAAAACATGGTAAAAGAAATCCAGGAGCATACAAAAAAGGTCGCTGCACCATATAAATATCCACGGGAAATCGAGTTTGTAACAGAGCTCCCAAAGACGCAGAGTGGAAAAATTAAAAGAAAGGATTTACGAGAGCTGGAAAGACAAAAGAAAGGAGTGTTGAAATGAACATTATTGTGTGTGCGAAACAGGTTGTTGATGTCGCAGAGATAAAGGTTGACTCATCAACGAAAAAACCGATTCTTGTTGGTGTGCCTCAGAAAATTAGTGACATGGATAAAAACGCACTCGAGGAAGCGATCAAGATCAAAGAAAAACACGGTGGGAAAATCACGATTCTTACCGTTGGTGCCCCTGATGCAAAGGAACGGATGAAAGAGCTGCTTGCCATGGGTGCAGACGAAGGCGTTTTGATCCCGCCACCGGACTATGCTGATTACCATGTGATTGCTCATCTCTTAGCTGGTGCGATTCAGAAAATTGGGAGTTACGATATCATATTCTGTGGTGAGGCATCTATTGATATGTTCTCAGGTCAAATGGGGCCACGTATCGCTGGACTGTTGAATATCCCGCAGATAACCTATGCGCAGCAGGTGACCGTGGAACAAAATAAAGTAGTTGCAGAACGGAACCTTGGGGAGAAAGCAGTGATTATTGAATCCTCGTTTCCTGTGTTGATTACCGTGATAAAAGAAATCAATCAACCACGGCTCCCCAGCCTCATGGCAATCCTTGCATCATCCAGTAAACCGATTCATGAATGGCCTGCGACCGGGGTTACTGCGGAGGCACTGGTGCCAAAGGTAAAGACGATGGATATCAAAGGGATTCCGATGCAGCGGAAGAACATCATCTATCAAAATGACCTCGATCAATCAGTAGGAAAACTCGTTGACGAGCTTGCCAAAGTCGGAGTGCTGAGGTGAGGACCATGGTACTTGTCTATTCTGATGAGAAGAAATTGACATTGGAATTACTCCATAAAGCAACGGAACTTGCAAAGGAGCTTCATAAGAAAGTCATTGCAGTTGCCATCGGTCATGATGAGCATACAACAGAGTACCTGGAGCATGGTGCTGATCTTGTGGTTGTTGCGGAGACATCGCAGCATCAGTTCAAAGCAGAGGAGTACACCAGCATCCTTGAACATATTATCAAAGAACATAGTACTGAGATCGTGCTTATTGGTTCGAATAAAAACGGTAAAGAACTTGCTGCACGGCTTGCAGCAAAACTAGATGCCGGCTGCGTCATGGATTGCACGAAAATATACATTCATGAAAAGAAACTCACCACAGAACGCATCGTCTACAGCGGAAATGCAATCGCAGTTGAACAGTTCACCTCAGCTCCACAGATTGTCACGATCCCTTCGAAGGTATTTGACCCGTTACCAAAGAACCCGCATCACAAAGGGGAAATCATCAAAAAGAAATTCGACAGTGAGCATTTCCCTTCAAAAATCCTGAAAATCCAGGAGATGAAATCAGAGGGTGTGAATGTCGAGGACGCTGTAATCATTGTCTCCTGCGGCAGAGGATTTAAAAAGAAAGAAGATATCAGATTAGTCAGTGAGCTTGCAGACGTACTGAAAGGGAGAACTGTGGGATGCTCCCGTCCTATCGCTGCAGACCTGAAATGGCTGTCTGAGGACCACTGGATCGGATTATCCGGTCATAAGGTAAAACCAAAGCTCTACGTCGCCTGCGGGATCTCTGGTCAGATCCAGCATATCGCAGGAATGCGAGACTCCGGGGTCATCGTTGCAATCAACAAAGACCCAGAAGCGCTGATCTTTAAAACCGCTGACTACGGGATTGTCGGGGATCTCTACGAGGTTCTCCCGAAGTTGACCAG
>CAYGVY010000113.1:0-4548 GCA_964353435.1 uncultured Thermoplasmatales archaeon
ACGCATCTCTTGTTCCAAATTCACAATAATCGCAGGGATATCCTTGCGAGGGATATGCTTTGTATCAGTGATTTCAACTACTTTTTCTTTAATAGGTTTGACAATCGTTGTCGGAATAATGTTATGAACCTTGTTATACTCAAGCTGCAGGTTTCTTCTTCGATTTGTCTCTGCTAACGCTTTCTGAATCGAATCTGTCATCACATCCGCGTACAACACAACCTTTGAGTTCACATTTCGAGCTGCTCTGCCAATAATCTGAATTAAACTGCGCTCATCACGTAAAAATCCTTCCTTGTCAGCATCAAAGATCCCAATAAATCCAACCTCGGGGATATCAATACCCTCACGTAACAGATTAATACCAACCAAAACATCGAACTTTCCAAGACGAAGCTCTCGGATAATTTCAGAACGTTCAAGAGTGTCAATCTCAGAATGAAGGTACCGTGTTTTAATTCCTTTTTCAGCAAGATACTCAGAAAGTTCTTCAGCGAGTTTCTTCGTCAATGTATTGACCAAGATACGATCACCTCGTTTCACGGTCGTCTGAATCTCCCCTATCAAATCATGCACTTGACCTTCTATCTTCCGTAACTCAACTGGAGGATCCACCAGACCAGTCGGCCTGATGATTTGTTCAACAACCTGCTGTGATTTCCCAAGCTCATACTCAGCGGGTGTCGCAGAAACAAAAACAACGGTACGCATATACTGCTCAAATTCCTTGAACATCAACGGTCGATTATCATACGCGCTCGGCAAACGAAACCCGTAATCAATCAGCGCTTGTTTTCGAGAATAATCACCATGGTACATCCCATGAATCTGCGGAATAGTCCGATGACTCTCATCGATAAACAACAGAAAATCATCAGGGAAATAATCAAGGAGACAGTACGGTTTCTCCCCTGGTTTTCGTCCATCAAGATGGCGTGAGTAATTCTCAATTCCTTTACAAAACCCGGTCTCCTCAATCATCTCGAGATCATACAACGTCCGCTGCTTTAACCGATGCGCCTCCAACATCGGCAACTGAGGTAAACGTTCATGTAGTTCTTTTTTAATCGATAGAACCGCCCGTTTCTGACTACTCTCAGGGATGACGAAATGTTTCGCAGGAAAAATGAAAAAATAATTGAGAACCTCAACCGTTTCACCGGTAACCTTATTCAGCTCCTTTATCGACTCAATCTCATCACCAAACATCTCAATACGATAGATGTTATGATAGTACCCAGGGATCACATCAATCGTATCACCCTTTACACGGAACCGTCCTGGTTGAAGCTCGGAATCATTCCGCTCATATTGAATCTCAAGTAATCTTTTCAACAACTCATTTCGCTGGACGTGCTGTCCCTTGCGGATTTCAAATCCTAACCCCTGATACTCACGAGGATTACCCACGTTATAGATGCAAGAGACAGAAGCGACAATAATCACATCCCGCCGTGAGAGTAACGAGGCGGTAGCAGCCAGTCGCATCTGCTCAAGTTTCGGGTTCACATCCGCATCTTTCTCAATATACAAATCCTTCTGCGGAAGATACGACTCAGGTTGATAATAATCATAATACGAAACAAAATACTCGACACGATTCTCCGGGAAAAACTCCTTAAACTCGCTATACAACTGCGCAGCAAGGGTTTTATTGTGAGCAATCACGAGAGCTGGTCGCTGAAGGCAGTTGATTACTTGAGCCATCGTGTAGGTTTTACCAGATCCTGTAACTCCCAGCAATGTTTGTGCACTATATTTTTTGATGATGCCGTCCACTACCTGCTTGATCGCTTGCGGTTGCGATCCTTTTGGCGTCAGAGTCGAAGTGAGTTTAAATCCGGTCATTCTCTCAACTTTTTTCTCCTTAACAATCGATTATAGGATATCGCAAATCGATGTGCCTCATCACGGATTTCCTGAATATACAGCAAGGCTTTTTCCTTTTTTGCTAGACGTACCGGTTGCTTGCTCCCAGGAAGATAGATTTCTTCAAACTGTTTTGCAATGGAAATGACTGGAATTTTTACATCAAGTTTTTCAAGTTCATGCACCGTGCTGTTGAGTTGCCCTCGCCCACCGTCGATTATAATAAGATGAGGTATCTCCGCATGTTCTTGTTTTAACCGGGTGTATCGTCGTCGCACCACTTCTGCGATCGCCGCAACATCATCAACCCCGACAACCGTACGTATCCTGAACCGCCGATAGTTACTCTTATCCGGTTTTCCCTTTCTAAACTGCACCATCGACCCAACCGTCGATGTCCCTGAGAGATGCGAGATATCAAAACATTCGATGACGAAGGGTGTTTCCTGCAGTTGAAGTCGTTTCTGCAGCTCATCTACCTTGGTACTGTCAGCGAAGAAGGATATCTCGATGTTTTTTTTCACTAAATCCAGGAGTTGTTTTTTTGCGCCTTTCTTCGGCACGAGAACATGTACTCGCTTCTTCCGTTTCTGTTCAAGAAATGATATGATCGACTCGGTTAACTTACTTGGGACAATCACTTCTTTAGGAACTGGGTTTTCTGAGTAGTATTGCACGATGAATTCCTCTAAAAACTCATCGTTATACTCAAAAACATACTCGTTTTTATTGGACAATGTTCCTTTGTAGATGGTAAACAACATCAGGTATATGGTCCCCTCTCGCATTATATAGTTGATGATGTCTTCATCATAAGTTTGTTGCCGTTGCATGTTTTGATGTTCCTGTAAATGCTGTATCGCCATTTTTTGGTTCCGAAGGATAAGAGCTTTTTCAAACTCTAGCTGTTCGGATTGTTCTTTCATCGCTAGATCCATTTTTTTTATTAGTTCTTCAGATTTTCCCGAAAGAATGAGTTGCGCACTCATGATTTTATTCGCATATTCGTCCTTTGAAATCAAACGGCCACAGGGTGCATCACACAAACTTATATGGTAGCGGAGACAAGGCTTTTTCGGCATTTTTTTACAGGTTCGCAATGAAAACGTTCTATTCAAAAACTGATGCACATAGTCTCGTTCCTGCGCATTGACAAACGGGCCATAGAACCGCCCATCTCCCCTCTTTTGTCGAGCAATAACGAGTCGTGGGAACTCCTCATCGGTGAGTTGGATGAACGCATAGGTTTTTGCATCCTTAAGATTAATGTTGTATTTCGGTTGATGTTTTTTAATGAGTGTGTTTTCAAGAATCAGAGCCTCAACCTCAGTATCAGTCACAAAAAAATCAACTGAGTAAAAATTATCAATAAGACAACGAGTCTTAGGATTCACATCCTTTTTTTGAAAATAACTCTTCACGCGTTTTCTAAGATTTTTTGCTTTCCCGACATAGATAATCTTTTTATCAGCATCTCGAAAGAGATAACATCCAGGATTTGTTGGTAATGTGGTTACGTCAAACATACCTTCGTCTCAGAAAACAATGGCCGAAGGATTTGACCGGTGTAGCTCCGTTTGTTCCGCGCAATTTCTTCCGGCGTTCCAATCGCGATTATTTCTCCGCCTAAATCACCACCCTCCGGACCAAGGTCAATGATATAATCCGCACATTTTATCACTTCCATATTATGCTCGATGACGACAATCGTGTTCCCCATATTCACCAAACTGTTCAGGACGTCGATGAGTTTCTTCACATCGTGGAAATGCAACCCGGTCGTCGGTTCATCCAAGAGATACAACGTTTGCCCGGTACTCCTCTTAGACAACTCTCTCGTAAGTTTTATTCGTTGCGCCTCACCACCAGATAGTGTCGTGGAACTCTGACCGAGTTTAATGTAATTAAGACCCACCCGCGAGAGTGTTTCTAGTTTCTTACGAATATACGGGATGTTCTCAAAGAGATTCAATGCTTCCTCGACACTCATTGCAAGAACATCGGCAATCGACTTTCCTTTATACTGCACCTCAAGGGTCTCTTTATTGTAACGTTTTCCTTTACATTCCTCACATTCCACATAAATATCGGGCAGGAAGTTCATCTCAATCTTAATGAGTCCATCACCTTGACACGCCTCGCATCGCCCCCCGCTTACGTTAAAAGAAAACCGACCTGATTTATACCCCTGGAGTTTTGCCTCCGGTACTTTGGCAAAAATGTTCCTGATCTCATCAAACACTTTCGTATAGGTCGCTGGGTTACTCCGCGGCGTCTTCCCGATTGGGCTCTGATCAATCACGATCACCTTGTCAATCTCAGAGTCAAACAAAATTTCATCGTGTTTCCCAGGCAGGTCTCGTGATTCATGAAGTCGCCTCATAAGGCCTTTATAGAGAATCTCGTAGATGAGTGTGGATTTCCCACTCCCAGAAACACCAGTAATAACAGTAAAAACACCAATAGGGATGTTCACGTCGATGTTCTTCAGGTTATTCTCTTTACAGCCTTTGACACGGATATAATTACCTGCTTGTCGTCTGGAATCGGGGATCTCAATGGCTAGTTTCCCTGAGAGGTATTGTCCAGTAAGCGAACGAGGATTTCGTTCTATTTCCTTTGGCGTTCCTTGCGCGATGATCCTACCCCCATGGATCCCAGCACCAGGACCCATATCAA
>CAYGVY010000114.1:0-4515 GCA_964353435.1 uncultured Thermoplasmatales archaeon
CAAGGGAAAACCGTTTACACCTGAAAGAAGAATTGGAGGATTACTGTAGACTGTGTAGAAAAACAAAAATCAAACCTGAGTTCGAAACCTGGCATCTCGGCTCAGTATGGAGCTTAAATTATTTAATCGAAAGGAACCTCGTAGACAAACCATATTTCCTGACCCTGTTTTTCAACTGGCCAGGTGGGAACTGGTCCCCAGCAACACCAGATGAGTTCTTCCATCGGATAAAATATCTCCCAGTTGATTCTGTCATTTCTGTAAGTGTGATGCAAACTCAACAAAAAATAATTTTACCTCTTGCCATTGTAATAGGTAAACATGTGAGAGTTGGTATAGAGGACTATCCATATATAAAAGAAGGCGTACTTGCTAAGGATAATGTTGAATTGGTAAAAAATATAATAAGACTTAGCAAGGAAATCGGAAGAGAAGTAGCAGATCCCTCTGAAGCTAAAAAGATAATAGGATTACCCTGAAAATCCAATGATATGGTTAAGTTGGTGATAGCATGGAAAAAAAATTATTAATAGACAAAATAAAAGCCCGGGAGATTTTAGATTGCAGAGGAGAACCAACTGTCGAGGTTGATATTTGGACAAAGGCAGGAATCCTTGGAAGAGCGGATGTTCCATGTGGGCGGTCAACTGGTTTCTCAGAAGCTATTGAAATCAGAGATAGAGATAAGAGATACCAGGGGAAAGGTGTCCTGAAAGCTGTTAGTAATGTAAATAAAATTATTGGTCCTGCTTTAAAAGGCGTGGATGTAACAGAACAAGAAAACATTGATAGATTAATAATAGAACTTGATGGCACAGAAAATAAATCTAAATTAGGCTCCAATGCAACCACAGGTGTTTCATTAGCTGTAGCAAAAGCTGCTGCGAACTCACTGGGGATAGCACTGTATCAACATATCGGTGGACAAAAAAGCAATGTTTTACCTGTACCATGGTTAAACCTTATAAACGGAGGGAAACTCGCCGCATCTGAACTTGATTTTCAAGAACATATCATAATTCCTGTTGGTGCAAAGAGTTTTTCGGAGGCAATAAGAATAGGTACGGAAGTATATTACGAACTTGGAAAAATATTAGAAAAAAAATGGGGGAGACATTCATTAAATGTTGCAGATGAAGGTGGATATACTCCGATAGGGATGAATGATCCAAGAATAGCTTTTGATGAAGAGTTAAAAGCTATCGAAGAACTTGGGTACCAGGATAATTTTGTTCTTGGCTTAGATGTTGCGGCTAGCCACCTCTATAGCAAAGATAAAAAAACATATACGCTAATGGGAAGTAGCATAACAAAAAATGATTTCATCGATTTTTACAAAGAATTGGTCTCAACTTACCCTGTTCAGTCTATTGAAGATCCTTTAGATCAACAGGATTTCGAAGGCTTCGCTGAATTAACAAAATCACTTAAGATACAAATCATCGGAGATGATCTATTTACCACTAATTGCACACGATTAAAACGAGGAATTGAAATCGGTGCTGCTAATGCTATTCTGTTGAAAGTTAATCAAGTCGGAACATTAACTGAAGCAGTAAATGCCGCCAATCTTGCATTTACCAATGACTACGGTGTACAAGTATCTGAACGATCAGGTCAAACGGAAGATACTTGGTTAGCAGATCTTACGGTGGCATTGAACGCAGGACAAATAAAAACCGGTGCACCCTGCAGAAGTGAAAGAACTGCACAATATAATCAATTACTGAGAATAGAAGAAGAACTAGGGAGCAAAGCAAGATATGCAGGGAGAAATTTTAGAAAAGCTTTCTAAATAACAAATTCTGTGGTTAAATACTATCTTTTAAAAACTCTCCAATAAAATCTCAGGTATTATCAGCACCTTTTAAAACATCCCACTTTTTTATAATCACAAGCAGCTAAAGAAACCTTCAAAGCTTTTTTTGCATCTACGCCTGCAACCTCAGGCTCTTTATCCTTAAGGATACAATCAATGAAATGCTCCACTTCTTTTCCCATACTTAAGGAATAATATCCAGGGAAGGTGGCATGCTCAATTTCTGGTACGTTCCAATCATCAGTTTCATACCCTTTTTTTTGAGAGTAATATTTTAACGGTTTCTCCCAAAAAAGATCAACAAGTATTGTACCCTCTGTACCATAAATATCTAATCGATCCGTTGTCCCACCGAGCGCTGAATAACATGTTCCAACCTCACCAATAGCACCATTGTTAAATTTAAGCAGAACTAAAGCAGTGTCATACTCAAGTTTTTCATCATCTTTTATGGCACCTCGAGCTTTTAGGACACATACACTGTCAATATCGTCTACTATCCATTGTAAGAGGTGAAAACAATGGATACCATCATCTAAAAGAAGTCCTTTTGCTTCAGGTTTTTCTCGCCAATCTGAACGATCATACCCCATATCACATGCTTTTGCTAGGAAAACACGGCCGATTACACCGTCTTTTACTAATCTTCTGGCTTCCCTTATTGCAGGGATAAATGCAAGATTATGACCAACCATAAGTTTGACTTTAGCATTTCTTGCTGCTTTAATTATTCTATCAGCATCATCCAAGTTAGTCGCTATCGGTTTTTCAATTAGAACATGTTTTCCTGCTTTAGCAGCATGGACTGCCAAATCAGCTTGAGAAAAATAGGGGACACATATATCCACAGCATCGATATCTGCTTGTTTAAGCATCTGCTGATAATCCGTAAACGATTCAGTATCATAAATGGAGGCTATCATTTTCGCTTTATCGACATCGGTATCACAAACCGCGCCAATTTTAGCTTTTTCTGCTATCGCAGCATAACCATCGGCGTGGGTTGATCCTGAAAAACCCAACCCAACAATCCCTACTTTTATCTCATCCATACTAACCTTATTCTTATTTTTTGAATTCAGCTATTTTTTTATTTGAATAAAAGCGATCTATCCAGAGTCGATATCCTCTTACATCCAGATTTTGCTACTACAAAACAGTCTTCCATACCTATCAACCGGTTGTTATAAGGTTCATAAGGCGCCCAGTACTCAAGTTCGAAAACCATTCCCTCCTTGAATATCTGTCCAGATGGATACAAAGGATCAAAAAGATGGGATTCTTCACAATCGATGCCAATGCCGTGACAGGTTGGGAAAAAAGGTAATTCTTCTCCAAACGCTTCAAACTCTTTTTGAGCAAGCTCATTTATTTCTAACGCGCTGACATCAGGTTTTATCGCATCAATACATTTCTGTTGCACATCAACTATTTGTTTTACAGTTTTTTCCACCCCGGGTGGTGCCTTACCTAAAACTGCATGTCGACTAATATCTGAGCAATATCCCTTATAAAATGCACCAACATCAAATCTCGTAATATGGTTTTTCTTCATTTTCACTCCGGTACCTGGTGCTTCAGGATCACTATCCCCAAGGCTAAGCGTCACATGATCCCATCCGCTCGCACCTTGCTTTACAACAGTTGTTTTTGCGATTTCTAGGAGCTCTATATCGGTTATCCCTTCTCTGAGTTCCTCCAACATAGCTAGAATACTTTTTTCTGAAATAAGCGTAGATTTCTTTATTCTTTCTATTTCCTCTTCGGATTTTATCATTCTCATCTCAGTGAAAATGTCATCAGCTATTGTAAAAATGGCATCTGGAAACGCTTTTTTCAATTCATCAAACTGGTAAAAAGGCATCTTATATTCAATTCCAATGGTAAACTTTTGAGATTCTTTTTCCTTGATTATTGAAAGGAGTGCATCTATAGCTTCTCCGCTTGAAAATATAGTGCGATAATCTTGCACCCACGTATAAGCTGGATCAAACACTCCCCATGCTATCACGCTTTCTTCACCGTTCTGTCGTACTACAGTTATTGATGGATATGAATTTCTAAGTGAATATAATATTGGGTTGTTTTCCGAGTGTCTAACAGGTAAACCCGAAGTGTAAAATACATTCTCCGGTGTTGAGGCAATCAGAAAATCTATATCTTTTTTTTGCATTATTTTTAAACATTTTTCTTTACTAAAACCAATAGGCGTCATAGTTGATCTATCCGAAAGTTGTTTATTAGTATTTAATGGTTTATCAAATTTTAAAAAGACTTATTAAATATGAAAAACTGGTGTTTATGATGGACGAAGATATTTTTAATAAAAAATTGTTTGAGAATAAAATTGCGATAGTTACTGGTGCTTCTAGTGGTATAGGTGAGGCAACAGCAATTGAATTAGCAAAAAGTGGATGTACTGTAGCGATATGCGCAAGACGGGAAAATGAATTAAAGAGAGTTTTGAAAGAAGTTAAAAAATATGCATCTGAATCTATGTACAAAACCTGTGATGTTTCTAAAACTGAACAAATAAAGGATCTGGTTGATGCAGTATACAAAAAATACGGCAGGATAGATATCCTTATCAATAATGCAGCTATGGTCCTGGTCAAACCACTGGATGAAACATCGGAAGATGATTTTCGTACTGTAGTTGATACTAACTACAAAAATGTGGTATCTTTTGTAAAATA
>CAYGVY010000115.1:0-4503 GCA_964353435.1 uncultured Thermoplasmatales archaeon
AAGAAAACGTGATCTATGTAGGAAACAAACCACCAATGAGCTACGTTCTGGCAGTGGTTACGCAGTTCAACAGCGGGTCAACCGAAGTGGTCATAAAGGCACGTGGCCGAGCGATTAGCAGAGCGGTCGATGCAGCAGAGATAACCAGAAATCGGTTTGTCACCGATGCAAAGATCAAAGAAATACGCATCGGAACAGAAGCGATCACCAACGAAGAAGGACGAACCTCAAACGTCTCATCAATTGAGATAACTCTGACAAAATAAACAGGAGTATTATCAGGAAATAATACTTCTTCCCTTTTTATTTTTCCTTTTGAGAGAACATCATAATAATATATAAAAAGAGGAAGATGAGCCAAGAATATGGCTCTTATTATTCGTGTTTTCTTTATTTTTCTGGAAGCATGTACGCGATATCGTCCCAGGGGTGACGGTACAAGCCCTGTTTCAGACGTTTCTGATCAAGATAATGCCCGATCAATCCAATGCTACGACCAAGAACGAATAACCCATTTAACGCACCCATTTTGATATATTCGTCTGCTTCTTGTTTCGTCAGCTCTGATCGTAGTAAGTCAACAAAACAGATTCCGATGCACCCATCTACGTTCAAAATGAGATTATCCCGTTTTGACGTGGTGATCTTCTCAACTTCTCGAGCATAATCAAGAAGTGGGTTACTCTTGAAATGTTTCTTCGCATAGTCACTGATGATCGTCACACGCATATCAGGGTTGTGGATGGATTTAATAAGATGACCGATTCCTTGGATATTGACTCCTTTTATCTTCATATCCTCGACGAACTGATTTGGCGTTTTCCCTGCGTCATACGCCTCAGAGAACATCTGTGCAGCGCCATCGATAGCCCCACCAAATCGTGGTCCGATGGTAAGCATCCCTGAGACAAGAGAAGAAATTAAATCTTTTCCCGCTCGTGTCGCAACAATGGTGTTATGTGCACCAGATACAGCAGGTCCATGATCTGCGGTGACCATGATCGCCATTTCAATAAACTTCGTTGCATAGTCTGGTAACAGTTTTTTAAACCATAGGATGCTGAGGACGCCACCGATGCCAATATCTTTTTTGAATACTTCGGAGATCAGCATGTTTCCGTAAATAAGTTCTTCACCGCGGTCATCGGAAATCGTGGAGATGAAGTTTGCTGGTTTCCGGACTAGTTTAGCCTTCACAGCTGTGTTGTAATCCATAGGTATCTTTACTGCAGGTTGCTCTGGTCTGGGGATGATTACCTTCTTTTTTACCAAATCATTATACACTTTTGCGATTTTCTCCCCATAGTCATCAAACGAATTGGGTATAACCGCACCAGCAGTCTTCAAAGCGGTGTTCTTTGCATCCGCTGTCTCTGATTCTGAGCCTGCCTTTGCCCCGGCATGACCGAACTGCACCTCGGTTTTAAACGCTTTTGAGCAGGTGCCTGTCACCCACATGACAAGAGGTTTGGTTATCATCTTTTTCTTGAGTGCATCGACAATGGTATACTCATCGGATCCACCGACCTCACCTAGACACACCAGCATTTTAATATCAGGGTTTTTTTCATAGCGAAGCAGATGGTCAAGTAAGGTGGTCCCAGGGTACCGGTCACCACCAATAGCGATTCCCTCGTACAAGCCATCGGTGTTCTGAGACACGATGTTATATGCTTCGTTGCTTAATCCACCGGATTTCGAGACAAAACCAACCGAACCAGGTCGGTGCAGCTTCGATTCCATGATGTTTTCAATGGTTCCACCAGTGTTGCCTATCTTAAACGCACCAGGGACTATCCCACCGACGGTCGCAGGGCCGATGATGACTTTATGGAGTTGTTTTGCTTTTACGATCAACTCCCGCATCCGACGCTCCGGGACTCCTTCTGCGATGATCACGACAGTCCGCAGTTGTGGAATCGCAAAGGCTTCCTCGGTCGATGCTGCAGCAGATCGGAACGATGCGAAGTTGATCATCACATCGACATTCTTATGTCTGTTCGCCGCGTTCTTCAATGATTTGTAGACGGGGACGAGGATTTCTTTTGGTCCGAAGAAAAACTTCTGGAAGCTATCGTTACCTGTTGGGTTGACGATGGCAGCAACCGAAGGGGTTTTGCGTCCTGCGACGTAATCGAAATCCAGCATCCGCTGTACCGCGTTGGTCTGCATGTTATAGATGAACGCTTGAGTATTGTTATCAAATAAAATATAGTCTTTCTTACCCGCCATGGTTATTTCCCTCCTTTGAGTGCCATGCTGACAATCTTAGTCATATGTGTCTCGGGTCCATATACTTCAATAGGGATGCTAAGTTGATCCCCAAGTTCCCGCATGACCCGCAAGCCTTCTTTGTAATTCGGTCCGCCTCTCCTGACATAGATCTTCACTTTGTTTTCTCTGAGTTTCTCTTTATATTCCTTTAATGCACGGACGATACCTTTGAAGGTGTTTGCGACATCAGTGAAGTTCGCTATTCCCCCGCCAATCAACAGGAATTTTCCTTTCGGGTTCTTCTTCCGGGTCATGAGATCCAGGATTGTTTTTGCATACAGATAGGTGAACTCCTCGTTGGGATCACCTGAGTATTCCCCGTAATTCGCCATCTCGCTCATGAACCCTAGGTCGGTGATTGTGTCTGCGTAGATAACAGAGGCTCCACCACCAGCAACCATGGTCCAGACCCTTCCCTCGGGGTTGAGGACGGTAAGCTTTAATGACGCTCCGGTCTTTGAGTCCAAGTCCTGAATATATGCTTCTTCTTTCGTCAACATTCTACCAAACGGGGAGGGAAAGTCGATACCGCCCCATTTTTTTCCGCTGACAAACTCAGCGGTGTCGTCGAGTTTTGCGGCAAGATCTAAGGGGATGATGCGGTTTCCGACGACCACGAATGGGTTGATTTCTAGGTAGGTGTAGTTGAGGTCAGCGTAGAATTTAAACATCCCCTCGATGAAACCAGCAATAAGTCCTTTTCGTTCTTTCGGAATGTTGCCAAGCAGTTGTTTTTCTATGTCAGCAGTGGTCGGGTAAGTCCCGATTGGAATAGTCATGCGGACTGCTTTTGCATCAATGTCCCCGACATTAATTCCGCCCTGATGGTGGAAGAGAATTTGGTCACCGTCTCGCTGTGAAAGGATCGCGAGGTAGCACTCATCGTTCTCGTTATGTGGGATGAAGGGTTCGACGATGAAATGGTCAAGAATCCCGGTGACGGTTCCGACTGTCACTGGTTTGCTCATCCGCTCTTTGATCCATTTCTCTGCGTCTTTCCAGTCAACGTTGAGCAGCAACAGCTTGCTTTTTCCTCGTCTTTTGATGAGTTGGTCTGGTTTGACGACGAGTTTTTCTTTCGTGAGCCATTTGTAGATGGTTGGTAGTTTTTTGAGATCAGTTTGTGGTCCTATGCTAATGAATTTATTCTCTATCGTGTATGCTCCATTGGTGTATTCTTTTAATAAGCGGGCGATCATGTTTTTCCCGTCTGCTTCCCGGATTGCTTTCTGTGCCATCGTTTATCCTCCTTTTTTATAGTTTTTTCTTCAAATGATCCGCGATCGCATCAATGAATTCTTCTGTATACACCTGTTTGTTTTTCGGGTTTGGTGTTGCGACTCTGAGGAGATCCCCGGTCATGATGCCGCTTTGAATCGTCTCAAGGGATGCTTCTTCTAGTTTATGGGCGAAGTCGCCTAGCTCTGGTGTGTTATCCAGTTCTCCTCGTTTCTTGAGAGCACCGGTCCAGGCGAAGATGAGTGCCATCGGGTTTGAGCTGGTTTTTTCTCCTTTCAGATATTTGTAGTAATGTTTCTGTACGGTGCCATGGGCTGCTTCGTATTCGAAGTATCCATCTGGTGAGACAAGCACTGATGTCATCATTGCAAGGCTGCCGTATGCAGATCCGAGCATATCTGACATGACGTCACCGTCGTAGTTCTTACAGGCCCAGAGCATGCCCCCTTCAGATTTCATGATGCGTGCGACCGCATCGTCGATCAAGGTGAAGAAATATTCGATGCCTGCGTCTTCGTATTTTTTCTTCCAGTTTTTCTCGAATTCCTCCTGGAAGATTTGTCGGAATCGTGCATCATAGGTTTTTGAGATGGTATCTTTTGTGGCGAACCAGAGTGGTACTTTCTGGTCCAATGCATAGGTGAAACATGCTTTGGCGAAGCTGTTGATGGATTTATCGGTGTTATGGATTCCCTGCAGGATGCCTGGTCCTTTGAATTCCTGGATGGTGAGGCGAATCGGCTGTGAACCGTCCGCGGGGGAAAAGATCAATTCTCCTTTCCCTGGTCCTGGTACCCGTATTTCTTGATTCTTGTACACATCGCCATAGGCGTGCCTGCCGATTTGAATAGGTTTGATCCAGTTCCGTACTCCTGGTGGGATGTTCTTGGCTAGGATCGGGCTGCGGAAGACGGTCCCATCAAGGGCTGCCCGGATCGTCCCGTTGGGGCTGGGCCATTCTTTTTTAAGATTGTATTCTTTGATGCGGTC
>CAYGVY010000116.1:0-4472 GCA_964353435.1 uncultured Thermoplasmatales archaeon
CCATCATATGGTATATGCTCACCAATAAAGAAACCTACAGAGCATCATAAAATATCTTCAGAGTCCTTTGGACAAACCATAAGGGCAAGGGCACCCCCAAAGACCCGCTAAGCCGACAACATCAATGTGTTGTTCGAGCTTCCTCATCTGATTGGGGGCTCTTTAACCACTTGCCACATTGTGCCACGAAATATCTTTGTGAGCACCCAGGAATGCTTGTGGACTAGCCCTTGCCGACAAAAATATTAATCAGATGGAGGATATCAATGTAGCGAAAAAAGGGGAAAGAGTTCTAAGGAATGCGGGTCTTCCGCTTATGCTTCAGACCACGCAGTATTCTCAGCTGCAGTTAATAAGAATGGCAACGATTCCTATGATTACAAGTTGTTTTTTCATTTCCTTTCCGCTCCATATTTCAACAAAGAACATCTATACCGGTTCAATTTTTATGACATCAATATATATTTTACCGGTCCCTGCCATTTTTAATATATTTCCGGTCCAATAATATTCAGTTTTATCAGTAAGAATAAAGGTATCACTATCTGGTAGATGTGCTAAAATAAATGCACCAGATTCATTAAAGATTTGAACAAGAGGATACGCTGTTTTATTAGACCATTTTCCAATAGTTGTGATAGTTTTATTTACATAACTATCGGGATGAAGTTTTAATTCCGTTATTGTAACAATATCTTTATTATCTTTATTGTTAGTGCATCCACTCAACCCGATACTTACAAACAAGGCTATGATTCCTAGGATTACGAGTTGTTTCTTCATAACCTTTGCCTCTACTCTCTTATTTTGTAACAATTCCTTCTATAAAAACATATTCTGAGAAACAGTAGCTTTACCATGC
Organism: uncultured Thermoplasmatales archaeon; assembly: GCA_964353435.1. GTDB lineage: Archaea > Thermoplasmatota > E2 > DHVEG-1 > DHVEG-1 > SM1-50. The sequence goes on from CAYGVY010000116.1 coordinate 863, forward strand.
GTTGCGACTCATGTTGTTGCGCTAATCTTTGTAAAAAGAAGAAAGTATTTAAAGAAATGTTCAAAGATTCGTACGAGAAACTGATAAACGATGCTGGTACTTATTTTCGGCATTTTGATTTCCAGGGTCGCATAATCGCTTTCTGACCCGTAGATATCCCTGGCTTTCACTTTTACAACGTATGTTCCTTTTTCAACCCAGGTATGGTTCAGTGTTATTTCTTCTCCTGAATGATACGGTCCAACAAGCTGATTGGTAGTATTATCACTCCAGTTCACATAATAGTAGACATCATCAGCATCAACATCCGTAGTCATAACAGTGTAGTGATATTCTTCACCAGGTTTTCCTTTCACATCACCAGTTATTACAGGCATATTTGGAGGCATATTTGCTTTCGTTGGATATCCCGCTTGTTTCCATGCGGTAATACCACCGACCATGAGGTAAATAGTTCCATTAAAATTATGTTCAATAAGCATGTTTGCGGCAGTCAAACTTCTACTTCCTGCTAAACAGTACAAGATGATTTCTTTACCTTGATATAATCCGATGAATTCTTGAAGTATTGCTTCATCAGCCCACGCACACGAACAATGATGTCGGGGGTTTTCCGGAGCGGGCGTGTCAATATGTTCTACGGCCCATTCGTTATCATATCGTACATCGATAGGGATCTGTATGCCATTGGAAGTATTGGTTACGAAGTCCCATGCTTGGTCTACGGTAATATTCGTGTAACCTTCTCCAAGGAAAACAGTGACGGTAAAATACTCTGTCCCCGCATTGGTGTTAATCGCGATATCGTAACTGTAGGAACGTTGCCATAAATCTGTCGTATCAATACTGACCGTAATCGTATCATGTTCGCCTGATGAGTAACCAGTTGTCGGGTCTATCGTAATCCAGTCACATTCTTCAACGAGGGAATATGTGAGTTGTTTTATACCAGAGTTCCAGATCTCAAAGGTGGTACGATCGGTTTCTCCTTGCTCTTTATATCCGAAGTTATAGGCGTGCGGTGAATAAGAAAGTTCAGGGACAGGACTTTTTATATTGAGAGAACATATAAAAAATATATCACCTCCACTAGAGGTGATCTGGAGATACTCTGTATAAACACCTGTCGGCAGAGTAGATGTGTTGATCGTCAGGGTAATGGTATCATGTTCCCCTGTTGAAGTACCGCTCATGGGGCTGACATGATACGAAGCAGGAATATTGATAAAAGAATAGGATAGTGTGTCAATACCACAATTCCATACATCAAAACTCGTCGAGGGAGTCGTACCTTTTATCTGATTACCAAAATCATAGCTCCGAGGAGAAATAGTTGCTTTTGGGATGTCTGCCCTGCTACAGTTAACAGAGATATGAAAATCTTTTTTACCATGATCTGAGTTGATGTGAATGTCACATTGATGAAAACCTGGATCAAGGAAATTAGTTTCAATAAATACTGTTATGATATCATGCTCACCACCAGAAGAACCAGCAGTTGGCGAAATAGTCACCCACGAGCAGTTTTCAATGATTTCATATTGAAGATAACAGCAACCAGAATTCCAAACCTCAAAGGTTGTAAAATCAACGTCCCCAATGATCATTTCTCCAGAATCATAGGATGCTGGATTGATGGATAAATTCGCAATCAGATATGCATTTGTCTCCAGTAAACGGTCTTCTGAGGCTGTTAATATGTGTGCTTCAGTTATGATACTGGCTGTCACAAGTACGAATAGACTAAGTAGGAACGAAATTATTTTTCTTCTCATCACAATATCCCCTTGAAATTTTATTTGTTTGAAAGGTATATATATTTAATATAGTCATCTGTTCTTAAATGTTTCTTCTCTATATTATTCACTGTGAGGATTGTTTTATATATATCTTCTACCAAATATTTATATAAGAGAGTTAAATGATATTAGGGCTTCGCCTTTATAATCCCGTTCCGCCTTCATTCCTCCGCAAGCCCTTCGGGTGTTACCGTATCTCACTCGGCGGACATGGTGGGGAGTCTTTGTTGTCGGTCATCTATCATGTAAGCTTTATGATGGCGTGGTTGATCACGGATGTAGGTACTTGATTCTTCGATGTTTTTCCATCCTGTAGATTCGTAATAACCATATCCACTCCAGAAACCACCATTGGGATATCGCTTTCGGAATCCAGGATGGCGTTCGAAAATTTTTTTTGCATTATGAGACTTGAGCATGATCTCAGCTGTTTGAATTGAGTACCGTTTCGGAACATTAACTGGGAAATGTACATGATTATCTGCAAAACCGAACTCTTCAAAAACAAACCCAAATCGTTCGAGATCACGAAATCCCTCGATACAACTGTCTATATGCGACTGTTTTCGAAAACAGGCGAACTTGCATTTAGTTTTAAACATCATGGTCACCCAGTTATTGCGGGTGTCATCCATAATTTTTTTAGGGGCTACGCTATTTACAGTTTCCATAATTATTATTTCTCCTGTCGCACCTTTAGAGGGCAGGCGAGAGCCTGCCGCGTGCGACAAAAAAGAGATATGTTTTGATTGGAGAAAAAAGAGATGCAGCTTTCCATCTGCGGATCTTCCGCTTATGCTTCAGACCGCGCAGTATTCTCAGTCGCAACTATAAAAAATTTTGTCATGTACTAGGTTATTTTTAGATAGCTTGTTTCCTTATCTGTAACTGATACAATATATCATTTATGTTCAATGTTCTTTTTTTTCTGAAGTTCGCGATGTTATATCCTAGATGAGAGAGACTACTCTTTAAAGCCGGTCTCGCTATCCAGTACCTACCCCACAGAATGAAGAGAGACAGAATCAGGCAGGAGATGACTTCTATCGCGTAACGTCTCCGATGTGATGTTTGTTATTTAAAAAAAATGAGTTACTAGAGGGTTGAATGGATGCGTTTGCTTTTTTTATCCGTCTCAATAAAAGAATTCTCCTCAATGAATGACTCTCGTTATACGCCTTTAAACCCAAATGTTCTATGTTAAAACATATAAGATGAGAGTAAAAAAAAAAAGAGAGGAAAGAGCTTATTCAGCTCTTTGTTTTCGTTTTCTTTATGGTTGGCTTGTTTTTCTCTAGATGAGTTTGACGTAGTTGTCTATGTTGAGTGTCGCTGACGCCTCATGCCCGAGCACATCTCTTGCTGTGACCTTAATGACTGCGGGTCCGCTGTGTTTCTTACTCAGGGTTACTGAATAAGGTGAGGTCGTGTCTTCGTTCATTAATTCATCGTCCAAGTAGAATCGTACTACTTGTACAGGTGCCTCAGTTGAGGTTGCAGTTGCGGTCACCGGTATTCCTCCAAAGAGGAAGATCGTCTTGCCTGATTTGAGTGGGAGTATTTGGTTGCCGAAGAGGTAGAGACCTCCTGTCGTTGGGCCTGTGATCGTCACAGATGGCCCAGTCAGGTCAATTCTGAACAGTACCGATGTCTTTAATTCGACATTACCTTCGTTGTCTACTGACCAGTATGTGAAATTGTGATCTCCATCGGCGTTAATGGTGACCAGTCCGGTGTACTCGCTTTGGACTCCATCGAGTATATAGTAGGTGTTTGCGACTCCCGTGATATCATCGGTTGCGGTGAGCTTC
>CAYGVY010000117.1:0-4464 GCA_964353435.1 uncultured Thermoplasmatales archaeon
TCTATTGGATATAACAATATCAACACCGTCTACGACATGAACACAAAATTACCATATGCAGGGGTACTTCCGGTTCCTTTGGATCTTAACGAGAATGGAGTGCTTGATGCAAATGAAAGTTTCTATGGGAACAGCTCAGAAATTGTAAATGCAATTAGAAATCATATCTATCCTTGGCCGCCAGCACGAAACCTCCATTTGGTAACAAAACAAAATTTCACGGGAGCAACAAAAGATTTTGTCGATTGGATTTTAACCGATGGACAACAATATGTGGAGACCAGCGGCTATCTCAAGTTACCCCAAGAGACTCTTGAACTGCAAATACAATATTTAAATTCAGGAACAAGACCGGAAATAAGTTAAACAGGTATGGATAGAAGAAAGCTACGAGATTTCCTCGGCACAAAACTTATGCTCGTGGTTACCTTAGCAGTCTCTCTTCTTTTTTTCACGATTTTTTTCCTTCTTTTATTTAAATCTCTCTTCATTTTCGAACAACACTCTCTTGCTGAAATATTATTTTCATCGTCATGGAACCCAGGTTTTAATCAATTTGGTTTATATCCTATCATCGTAGGAACTGTTCTTGTTACTGGGATCGCATTGATCATTGCAGTTCCAATTTCTATTCTCAGTGCGGTGTACATTGCAGAATATGCTCCTAAAAAAATACGCAAAGTAATAAGACCGTTTATTGATGTTCTTGCTGGCGTTCCTTCTGTGGTATACGGATTATGTGCTTTGCTTTTTTTAGTACCTCTCGTCAAAGACGTCATCGCACCGTGGTTTGGAATAGAAACAACGGGTTATTGTATCTTGACTGCGTCTATCACCTTAGCAATTATGGTATTTCCAATAATTATTTCCTTATGTGTCGAATCATTTCACGCAATACCACTTTCTCTCCGGGAAGCCTCTCTCTCCGTTGGAGCAACAAAATGGGAGACGGTAAAAAAAGTGATTTTTCGTGCCTCAGCCCCAAGTATTATCTCAGCGGTTTTCCTCGGGTTTGGCAGGGCATTTGGCGAAACCATAGCGGTCAACATGGTCGTTGGAGGAATCACTCGCACACCCTCAACACTTTTTTCCCCAGGGCAAACACTTGCATCATTGATTGTATCTGCGTACAGTGATATGATGTCCTCCCCCCTGTACGAATCAGCGTTGATGATGGTAGCATTAATCCTCTTTATCGTCGTGTTACTCTTCAACATCTTCGGAATCTTTATTTTGAGACGAGCGAAAAAGAGGTGGAACTTTTGAATAAACGGACGCTTGAAGAAAACATCTTTAAGACATTAATGATGATCTCTATTTCTGTTGTTGTGGGGAGTTTAATAATCATTATAGCTTTGGTTATTATAAACGGTGGTCCTGCTTTAACACTTGGATTACTTACACAGACATCCAGCGGTGAGTTTTATTTAGGAGCTGGCGGAGGTGGGATACTAAATGCTATTCTTGGATCACTTCTCCTTGCATTACCTGCCACAGGTCTTGCCTCTTTTATAGGGATTTCCATTGCTTTATACCTTCAAAAAGATTTTATTCACTCGTGGGTTGCTGGGTTCGTACGGTTCTGCTTGGACATCCTTTGGGGTATCCCTTCGATTATCTATGGTGTATTTTGTTTTATGATAATGATTTATCTTGGTATGAGTGCTTCTGTATTAGTTGGAATTATCGCGTTAACCCTTCTTGAAATCCCTATTATTACTCGATATATGGATGAATCAGTCAAGCTCGTACCGATTGGCTTAAAAGAAGGAGCATATTCGCTTGGTTCAACAAAATTTGAAACCGCAGTAAAAATCGTTCCACGACAAGCACTTCCTGGGATTCTTGCGGGAATCCTCTTAGGATTGGGACGAGGAATTGGTGATGCTGCCTCCATTCTTTTTACCGCTGGTTTTACAAATCGCATACCAAGCTCTTTGTTCGACTCGACTGCAGCACTTCCTACAATGATATTTCAACTTTCTAGCTCGTCGCTGCCTATCGTTCGGCAAAAAGCAAGTGCGACCGCCTTAGTCTTACTTCTTATTGTTTTTACAATCAGCATTCTTTCAAGGGCTCTTTCAAAACGTTATATGAAATATGTCATAAAATAAGAAAAGAGGAATAGAGGTTATGTCAACAGAATGTCGCATACAAATAGAAACGAAGAACCTCAATGTGAGTTTTCATGGTAATCACGTTCTTCGAAATATTGACATTAAAATTCCAGCAAAAAAATTAACAGCGATCATTGGTCCATCAGGGTGCGGAAAGACAACATTATTAAAATCTTTTAATCGATTGCTCGAGATACAAGATGATGTGAAAATTTCTGGTCAAATTTTAGTCGATGGTAAAAACATTCTTGCACCAAGGCTTGACGTTCCGGATATTCGGAAAAAAATGGGTTTGCTTTCTCAAAAACCATATCCCTTACCAATGTCAATTCACGATAACGTTGCATATGGATTACGGATTCATAGCAACAAAAACAAAGGTGAGATTGAAAGTACTGTTGAACATTGTCTACAGGAAGTTGGTCTGTGGAACGAAGTTAAAAGCCGACTCCACGATCCTGCGTCACGACTATCCGTAGGACAGCAACAACGTCTCTGTTTAGCTCGAGCCATTGCTGTAGAACCCGAGGTCGTGCTCTGCGATGAACCAACATCTGCCTTAGACCCCCTCGCTGCCCAACAAATCGAAAAACTTCTCCTAAAGTTAAAAAAAGACTATACTGTCGTATTGGTAACCCATACTCTTCGTCAAGCGAAAAGAGTCGCTGATCATGTCATCTTCCTGTATTTTGGAATGGTCATTGAACAAGGATCCGCAGATGAGTTTTTCAATAATCCAAAAAACCCTGAGACCAAAGCATATCTCAGTGGAGAGATCAGCTAAGAGCTGATAGTATAAATAAAAAAAGGAGTGATATCAATGAAAATCGAACTCGACCAAGTGAAATGCATTAAAGAAACTGCGATAACAATCCGTGGCTCACGCAGACGAATTACAGTACCTTCTGAAGTTGTGGAACTTCTGAAGTTAAAAGATGGCGATAAGATTAAATGGATTGTCTTGAATGATCGGACGATTTCCCTTTCGAAAGTAAAATAAAAAAAAGATAGTCGCGTTTATATCTAAAACGCGTCGACTTCGTTGCCGTATCCATGTTTTGGTGTAATGCTACTCGCTACTCCAGCAGCAATTGCTATCTTAATGGTGTCACCGATGATGAATGGTATCAGACCCATCAGTAATAAACCCCAAACATCAATAGATGCTCCGGTAAACGAAAGCCAGCCATAGAGTTGTACCAATCCCAGTCCGAAGACTATGCCGAAATTGGCAAAGAGCATTAACGCAAACATCGTCCAATATTTTCGTGATTTAACGTATCTATCAACGAAGTATCCAAGGAAGAAAGCGGCAAGGACAAAACCTATGAGATATCCACCGGTTGGACCAGCAAAATATGCGAATCCTCCGTTCACTCCTGCAAACCATGGTACCCCAGCAATACCCACACCGAGGTAAATGCTCTGGCTAATGCCACCCCACCATTTCCCAAGCACGATCGCACTTAAGAGAACCGCGAAAGTCTGTCCGGTCAGTGGAACAGGAGACCAGGGGAGATAAAAACGCAATTGTGCTAATAATCCTGTTACACATGCAAAACTTACTGCGAGTATCACTTTATGATAGATTTCTAGTTGATATCTCCATTTGAAAAACGTGTATCGTGCATGTTTGTATTTATTCACATACATTGTTATTTCCATTTGATTCAAACTCCTTGAAAGAGAAATTCATGAGGTGTAACAGATACTGCTAAAAGAAGTTTTTGCCTATTTTTCTTTGATATTCAAGGTATCAAGGTAATATTACGGGAGACTTCCCTGATTCGTTTTTGGGAACTTTTACTTGGTCGATTCATGTTAGGATTTGTTGGGAATAGTTCCACTGGAGATTAAACGTTCTTTGTTGGTCTTGCTTGGACAAACGCAACCAATTTCTCCTGGCGTATGAAAGGATTTTTAGGATTCGCTTTCTATATGAAAGGTGAATATTCAGAATTTCAAAATACGACACAAGCCATATTTCCTCGTTTGTTAAGAGAGAAACATAATTAAGGAATTCCTACTATACGACTCCTCATGTTTCAGGTACCACGAGGAACGAGAGATTTTACTCCAGAGGAAATGGAGAAACGGCGTTATATCGAACAGAACATGGCTGCGACCTTTACCTCATTTGGGTACGGGGAAATCCAGACACCGACCTTTGAGAACTTAGAACTTTTCACCGCGAAATCTGGTGAATCTATTGTTAATGAATTATATGCGTTTACTGATAAAGGGGGACGGGAGCTTGCGTTACGACCAGAGCTTACTGCTCCAGTGATCCGTTGTTATGTCGAGCGGTTACAGATGGAGCCAAAACCACTCAAGTTGTTTTACTTTG
>CAYGVY010000118.1:0-4444 GCA_964353435.1 uncultured Thermoplasmatales archaeon
CGAACTGGTGTCTAGAGATCCAGAGTCTCTTGTGCTAACCGCTGCACTACGGGGCCAATAGCCAGTTTTGTTGAGACCAGAAGTGAAAACGTTTCATATATAACTTTTCATGCGGTCAACATTTCTGAACAATAACACGATAAAATTCTGTTATCTTTTTCTTCCTTTTTTATATCAACATTCTTATTTTATACTTAATTTTGACCAAAAAACCAGACGAAAGTCTTATATAAAATACGATACTAATTATTACTAGGGGATAGAATATGACACAAAACCGTAATTGGATAAAAATAGGCTGTTTGATACTCATTATTGCATTAATCGGCAGTGCAGGTCAGGCGACGACCATCGTCAAAGAAACCAGACCGACTACTTTACCCTCTAATTGGGTTATCATGGTATACCTCAATGGAGACAATAATCTTTCCGCTGCTCAAGGCCAGGTCCTTGAAAATATCAGACAAGCTGGATCGTCTGCTCAAGTGAATATCGTCATACTCATCGATCAAAAACAAGTTAATGATACACGACTCTATTATCTGGATGGTATTAACCTTGTACAGCAAACATGGCCGACTGAATCAAGTATGGACGATTCCGCAACCATCGTCCAACTCGTCACCAAGGTGAAAAATGATCTACCTGCAAACCACTATGCATTGTTCATTGCGAGTAATAAAGGAAGCGGCTGGCAAGGAGTTAGTTGGGATGACCATGGGAGAGGCCAAATGATTACTATGCCGGAACTCCTCAGCGCCCTTAATCAGATCACTAGCAACGGGGCAAACAAACTCGATATCCTCGGGATTGAAACCTGCATGACCGGGAACATGGAAGTCGCTTATCAGATCAACTCTTGTATAAGCTTTTTTGTCGCCTACCCTGAATGCGGGATCGCATATGATTGGCCATATGTTCAATCATTTAACGATCTGAAAAGCAATCCTGCCATATCACCAAAAGGGTTCGCTATGGATATGGTGAGTCATTTCGTTCCTAAAAAATATCCGTCATCCCGTATAATATCTACGATGTCAGCAACAGATCTCAGCTATATACAAAGCCTTGCGACACACATTGGCGAACTAGGTGTTTTCTTCATTCACCATCTTGACCAATATAAAAATCAGATAACCACCGCTCTTGAAAGCGCACGTATCTATGGTCGGCTCTGGTATATTGACTATTACATTGACTTTTATAATTTCTTAGATCTTTGCACCATTGACGACACTGATTTTACTGCTATAAAAACTACTATTAAAAGTACGATGGATACCGCGGTGATCGCAAACTCTCATTTACCAGACGATCCAGTCCATGGGCTAAGCATCTACTTCCCACGAAGAGCAGGGGATTACAACGATAGCCTCCGATACCACACCCTACCTTCCCCGTATGAAGCAACAAATTTTGCTATCAACACCCACTGGGATGAATTCCTTAAAACGTACCTTGGGATAGCGAATAACACCGCACCAGCCAAACCAACGATAACAGGTCCTGCACAAGGAAAAGTTGGCGTGAAATATGGGGTAACCGTCAAAGCTACTGACACTGAGAACCAGCAGGTGGAATATTTCATTGATTGGGGTGATGGAAACACAACAGGATGGCTTGGACCATATGACTCAGGTGAACAAATCACGGTCAATCACACCTGGCAGACCAAAGCAACATTTGATGTTAAAGCAAAAGCAAAAGATACAGTAAATGCTGAAAGCGAATGGGCTACCCTTGCGGTAAAAATACCAATAACTCCGGGGAAATCAAGAATTATTCTCATTGGTTCCGTCACCAGCGTTGAAAAAAACAGACCAATAGGTTTTCGGTTTCTCCCAGTAAAAGTCCTTGAAATTGACCGTATTCAAGGGCAAAACAAAACAACGAAAATCCTGAATGAAACCTACGGGGAATACCCCTGTTGCGGGTACCTTCCATTTGGTGAATTCAAAGGCATTGTGACCAAAAAGTTCCTTGCTGGTGTCTGGGTAATACCATCGTAATTTTTTTTCTCTTTTTATTATTTTTTTCTTCATCTATTTACTTTTAAAATAATGGTTTGAAACAAGAAAAATAAGGGAATTAATCAGGAGATTTCTACGAGGAATAATATTACTGATGTTTTTGCTATCAGCATTCCATTGCATTGCGCTTTTCCTGATTGGATAACAATGAACTACGCAAGAGATGACGTTACGAAATTCCTTGTAATCTTTACCTAGAGCAGAGTAAAACCTACAGAGGGATATACCATAGATGCGGGAGAGGTAACAGAAGACATAGTTATTTCTAAATCCATGGATGTATCTGGAAGGGAAAGAGGTGAAGGAATAGGGAGAATATTTTTTGAGAGCGACAACTCATACGAACAAGAGTTCTGGACTTGCAGGTCTTATATGATTGACCCAAATAACGCCGGAAATACTCGTATTATATTGGGAAGTATTATAGTATTTCCTGGTTCTGCAAGTCATGCTGTCGCCTCAGGAAGTTCGATAAGGAGGTTCCCCCTATGGTCCTTCACCAATAGTGTTTTTATTTTTACTGAATCGTGAATTTTAAATTTTGTTTCGGTTGCGTGTGCGTGGAGGAGCACACTTGGATTACTCGTTGCGAACAACCCTATGATTATTCCCATAAGTTGGTATTTCATTTCAACCCCTAAATAAAGTAATTTCTTCTAGCAATAATATGATGAATTCGATATTTATTAAACTAATCGTTTAAAATTATAACAAACAGAAAAAATATTGAGATAAAATGTTAACTTCGTACAAAATAATACTTATTGTCGATTGAAAAGGTTCAGGGGAATTACGTCATCGCAGCGTTCTTCCTTGTAAAAAAACCTCTCAGAGCTCGTTACCGCCTAGCAAAACATATTAAAAAAATTTAAGAAAAAAGGGAGAGAAAATAATTACGTGATCTCAAGGTGAACCACGAATTGTTGACAGCTATCTATCCCATCAAACGGTCGTTTACATTCTAAACTGAGTGTGGTACTTCCCGTTTGTGTCGCAGTAAACACCCAGGTGTCTTTCCCAAAATCACCAAGCATCCCTGAGCTGCCCCAATTGAACTGGTCAGTTTGGAACAGTAATTTTTCATCGATACCTATAATCGTCCAAACATAGCCGCCATCACCATAATCTTGTAACGTGAGATTCACTATGTTTCCTTTCTTCACAGATACGGTCGTATCGTTTGCATCAGCATTGATGTACACAGTCGATGGTGTTTGTTTGTTCACGGGTTTTTCGGAGGTGAGGTTCACCCCGATTACGGTTCCTGCTGTTACCGCAACGATAGCTATTAGCCCAACGAGTATCAAACTTTTTTTTGTTTTCATAGACCATCAAAACAGGTTATAGTCGTTGAAAATATATAAAAGGTCAGAAAATGTTCGGGAAACACCAAACAAAAGAACACAAAAATCAGGAAAAGATCTTCAAGGAATAGAAAGTTTTTTAAAACAGTAATCATCAATTTTTTTGAAGTATCCTCCTTATTTTGTTAGGACATAAATAACCCATGGGGCAATCTTGGTTTCATTGATCCATGCATATGGTTCAGTTCCTTTTGCAAGTGGTTTGTAGGTCTGAACTACCTTCAATCCAGCTTCTGTGAAGACTTTTTTATAATCCTCATCTGTCCAGAATATATCGTAACATGGTCTTTTATCCAAGATATCTGTCGTAACTATCGGAACGATATCACCGCTTTTTGCACACTTATTCTCCGGGAAATCCTTTGTGGAAAATGATGCCCATTCGTGGGTATATATGTCAGGTGAGCTGACCAGGTTTATTATTTTTCCATCTTGGTTTAATAGGCTAGCAAGTCCTGAAAAGAGCGCCACCTTTTTTTCCTTTGTTGGGATATTGTCAAAAGTGAATGCAGACAGTACAAGATCAGAGGAATGAACGGTCAACTGGCTGAAGTCGCCGTCCTTGATGAGTCGATAATCTCCCTTTGGATCAATTTTTTTTGCGATCTGTATCATCTTTTCTGAAATATCAATTCCGATAGTAGAAAATCCAAGTTTTTGCAAAAAACGTGTAGAGCGTCCGGTGCCACAACCAAAATCGATCGCATTATTTCCATGGATATATTTGGTAATAATTTCAGGTATATCTCGATACGCTAGATAGTAGGTTCCTGCAAATTCGAGTTTCGAGTACGCCTCTGCACGTGTGGCATCCTCATAGGAATTATAAAAATTCATGTACGCACCTTTTTTAAACATTTTTTTTCTTTGGCAAAGATGTCGATTGATTCACACAATGACTGAAGGGAAATCTTAGAGAAGGATAAAAAAATTTGCTATAGAGCCTGCCCGAGAAATTAAGTAAGATTGCCTGAAAGGTCATTTGTTGTCAAAAAATCAGGGATTTTTCGAGGGGAAAATAACTTTTTAGTGAAAAAACCTCTGAAAAAT
>CAYGVY010000119.1:0-4357 GCA_964353435.1 uncultured Thermoplasmatales archaeon
TTACGACTAGTGGAACTGGAGTGGGAACTATTCAGGCGAATTCTTCTGGTCCGTTCTACCTCGGAGATGTTGTAAGGATATGGGCGAATGCCTCTAATGGATCTACCTTCACCGGATTTACTGGAAATCTATCCGGAACCGTCACACCGCAAAATCTGACTTTTAATGGGAATGAAAGCGTCGATGCAGCATTCACACTTAATGGGCCGTACACACTGACACTTACCACTAGTGGGACTGGTGCGGGGACTATTGAGGCGAATTCTTCTGGTCCGTTCTACCTCGGAGATGTTGTAAGGATATGGGCGAATGCCTCTAATGGGTCTTACTTCACTGGGTTTACTGGAAATCTATCTGGAACCGGTACGCCGCAAAATCTGACTTTTAATGGGAATGAAAGTGTTAACGCAGTATTCTCACTCTATACAACAGAATTATTACAGATTAGTGGGCCATCAGCTGGAGGAAATGGAATCCTCTTGAACTTTACCGTCAATGTCACCGATCCAACGGAAACTCAAATTTATTATAAATGGGATTGGGGCGATGGAAATGTCAGTGATTGGCTTGGTCCTTTCAATTCCAGTACACCTGCTATAAGGTCCTATGCATGGGCCAAGGATGGTAATTATAGTATACGAGTAAAAGCAATGTATATTGGAGGCGGTGAAAGCAACTGGTCACAAATACATCGAATCTCGATTGCTGAACAGGTAAACTTTTCTAATATGAAAATTGGGATGTTTTATATAAAATTTTTATCCTACAATAAATCCTTCTTGTATTCCGATTTCCTTAAATATTTCGGAGTCGTGGTTATATTATCTAGCCACGAACTGTATGTAAATGCTAATACAACAGATATAGTCAAATCAGTCACATTTAAAGCGATAAACCAACTAGCTGTTGAAGATATGATAATTGTCGATGATAACGGTTCTGATGGCTTCTCCTGTAATATGAACGTCTCTCGTGGGGTGTACGAACTTACTGTTATAGCATACGATATTAATGGAACGTTAGTTGACAAACAGACCCTCTCTACAGTCTTCTTCATTCGCATTGGCAGATACGCCACAGGATCAAGCAGTACTCTCGGACACATGCTATCTAGCCATCGTCATCGACTTCGCTAATGATATTTTCCCCTCAACTTACGATAAAAACGAAAGTTTAATCGATAAGGGGCTCCAAGGCAGAATGTGGTTTAATACGAGTGGAAGTAGACCTTAATAAAACAACCACTAGCTGGGCAATAAAGATTCCGAATTTTTCTGAAATTCCTTAAAAAAATTTCTTAAGAAATCAAGGTTGTAATTACTTATTCGTGATAAAATCTTCATTCGTTAGAAGCTGATACCTCTCGATAGCTAAATAGTTAGAATTTTGTCTCAGTCGTACGCAAAAGTTGATTTCGATGCAGAATATTTCTTCTCATGTTAATTCATATAGATTAAAGAATTATAATCAGAAAACGAATCAAAGAATTAACTTACAATATTGATGCTTTTGATTTGAGAAGATGTTCCCCCATATTAATGTAATACACAGTTTATCGTTGGCCCAGGTGATAAAGAAATTTCGAAAATTATATGTGTAATAATAGGAAGAACTTTTATAAAAAATTTGGTTTTGATGGTTAATGAACCTATGAGAATATCGTTTGGATGAGCGTCAATTATCAGGAAAATTATTTCGAAAGATTTTTTTCTATTATATGCTTAAATACTGTGGTTCTATTCCTTTTTTTGTTATATAAGGGGAATTGTATATGGATGAGATAAAATTCAAACTGGTAGAAATTGAAAAGACCGATGATCTGAATTTCATCTTAGGTCAGACCCATTTCATCAAATCTGTTGAAGACCTGTACGAGGCGATGATGAATGCTGTCCCTAATGGAAAATTTGGAATCGCCTTTTGCGAAGCAAGTGGCGCATGTAAAATACGCAGCGAAGGTAACGATAGCCTACTTAAGAAACTCGCGGAGAAAAACGCAACCAATATTGGTGCAGGGCACACATTTATCATTTTGATGAAGGACTGCTACCCGCTCAATGTACTGAACACGATAAAGAATGTTCCGGAGGTTTGTTCGATTTTCTGTGCTACCGCAAACCCTACAAAAGTTATTGTTGCGGAATCTAAACAGGGTACAGAAATGGGCAGAGGAATACTTGGTGTCATTGATGGATGTATCCCAAAAGGTATAGAGAATAAAGATGATCTTGCGTGGAGAAAGAAGTTGTTACGAGATATCTGTTATAAACTCTGATCTAGTGCCCATATTTACCTATAAGCGGCACAAACACGCATCCACCGAGACGGTGCACAACTGACTTTCCTTTTTCCTTTTCAAGTAAGATTAATTCACAATACTTATCCCCAATTGGGACAAGCAATTTCCCAGAGTCCTGCAGTTGATCAATTAATGGCTGAGGTATTTTGGGGGCAGCACAGGTGACATAGACCCGATCATACGGTTGATAGAAGGGAAGCCCGCAGGAACCATCCCCTACTTCTACGATGACGTTTGTGATACTGATCTGTTTGAGGTTTTCTTTGGCTTTTTTTGCAAGTGATTCAAATCGTTCAATCGTGTACACCCTTCCTGTCTCTCTAATAAGATGTGCAACAACCGCAGCATGATACCCAGACCCTGTACCAACCTCCAAGATTTTCTGGTTGTCTTTGATGTCTAATGACTCGCACATAATCGCAACCATGTGCGGTGCTGAGATGGTTTGGCCTTGCCCGATATCCAGAGGTGTATCTACGTAAGCATAGTGTTTCAAAGAATCTGGTATAAATGCTTCTCGAGGGACCAAGAGAAATGCTTGTTTCACACGCTCGGTTTTGATGTATCCCTCTCTACAAAGATTTGTGACAAGTCGCTCTCGTTCTTGTTCATACATATGTTTCTATTAGAGAATTTGTATGGTGTATATATGTCCTTCCACCATCTGATTTTTATACCAAGAATCTATTTCCAGCAACCTACCATGAAGAAACGCGCGGTTATTGCACTTGGTGGTAATGCCTTAATAAAAAAAGGGCAGAAAGGCACCATCTATGAACAGTTTGCCAACACACGGGAGAGTTGCCGGTCGATCGTACATATGGTAAAAGACGGTTGGGATGTCGTCATCACCCATGGAAACGGTCCACAGGTCGGGGCACTTGTTCTTCAGAACCAAGCGGCAAAAGACATTACCCCTGAAATGCCTCTGGGGATCTGTGTAGCTGAAAGTGAGGGATTGATTGGGTACATGGTCCAACAATGCCTCTCGAATGCGTTAAAACGAGAACATATCGATAAGTCAGTCATCGCGCTCATCACCCAAGTGATTGTTGATCCAAATGATCCATCTCTTTCTAATCCGACCAAACCAATCGGACCGTATTATACGGAAGATGAAACACTTAAAATGCTTAAAGAAGGTTATCATATGACCCGTTTGCCTCGCGGATGGCGGATGGTTGTTCCATCTCCAGATCCAGTGCGTATTGTTGAAGGGGAAATTATCAGAAAAATGTTGGATGATGACATCATTGTAATTGCTTCTGGTGGCGGAGGCATGCCTGTTATCGAAAAAGAAGGTTGGGGTCTCGATGGTTTAGAAGCAGTTGTTGATAAAGATTTGGCCGCGGAACGACTCGCAGAGGCTGTAGGCGCACAAGCGTTACTGATTCTGACTGATGTTGAAAAAGTCTATCTACATTACAATACCCCGAAGCAACAACCACTGGATATGGTCACATACAGTGAACTTAAGGAACACTATCTTGCTGGTGAATTCCCTCCGGGGAACATGGGACCAAAGATTCTTGCAGCTCTCCGTTTCTTAGAATTTGGTGGAGATCGGGTCGTCATCTCTAATATTGAACAAGGATTGGACGCACTCCAAGGGAAAACAGGAACGCTGATTGTTCGCAAATAGTGTATAACCCTCAAAGACGTGTTTTTTATAAGCTTGCTGTGCATTCAGAGTCGGTACACGTATGGATTCCTCAATCGAACAACAGATCAAAGCAATTGAAGATGAGATTTTCAAAACTCAAAAAAATAAGGCTACCGAGCACCATATAGGGAAACTCAAGGCAAAGATGGCGCGGTTGCGGGAAACCGGAGAGAAAAGGAAGAGCGCAGGTGCAAAAGGCAAAGGTTTTTCTGTCAAAAAAACTGGTGATGTGACCGTTGGCATTGTCGGGTTCCCCAGTATTGGGAAGAGCACGTTGTTGAATCAACTCACTGCCGCGGAAAGTAAAGTCGGTGATTACGATTTCACTACGTTAGAAACAGTCCCTGGGATGATGAAGTTTAAAGGAGCGGAGATTCAGCTCCTTGATTTGCCTG
>CAYGVY010000120.1:0-4307 GCA_964353435.1 uncultured Thermoplasmatales archaeon
AGGGATTATTCTTGTCTTTCGGTAACAGCATATCACTAAAAAGACCAAGCCATTCGAACCGTTTGATAATTGCAGAATATGGTTTCAGCCCAAGATACTTTGCTGCAATAGCTGGGAGATTTTCGCTTGGTTTCGCACCGATTAATAGTCTGGTAAGATCCCCGTATGTTTTCCCAGTAAATCCCTTTGGGTGTTCTTCACTAAGCCACCCAAGAGCTACAATGCTTCGCAGCGTTTCGCACCATCCTGTCATCCTGAACGTCCCACGATACACGGTTGTCGCGTCTTTTAATCCATAGATGTCTTTGTATGGTACGGAATTCCGGTTAGGGTAATTCTCAAATGTTCCGACGCCTTTGACATCTTGTAAGGAATAGTTTTCAAACAGTTGTTCACTAGGAATTGAAATTTCCTTCCCATCTTCTAACCATCTGGCAGCATTCCGGGATGCGAGAAGAACCCCTCGTGGCGACCATGAAAACTTGTACCCGAAAGGATTGTTGTTTGCCTCATGAGAGGGAAGCGCACCGGTCGTTGATCGAAAGCTCACGACCCGTCCTTTGTTCTTTTCGATATTGTGAATAATCCTCATAGCAGACATATGGTCGATACCAGGGTCAAGACCGCATTCATTGAGGATAAGTATCCCTGCGTTCTTTGCTTTCTTATCCAACACCTTCATTGCATCGCTGACATAAGAAGTCGTAATCATGTGTTTCTTATGTGTAATGCACATCTCCGCAACCTTGACATGATACGTATAGGGTAAAAGACTCACCACGACATCTGCTTTGGAAACGAAGTCCTCTACTTTTTTATCGTCGTTGACATCCAAAGAAAACGCCTCTCCCTGCGGATGACCGTCCATCATCTGTTCTGCTTTGCTGACGGTCCTGCTTGCCATGATCACATGAAAATCAGGTTGATCTAAAAGATACTGAATCATCGGTCGTGAAACCATGCCTGCCCCAAGAACAAGTATTTTTTTCATAACTATGCCTCCAAATACGTAAAACCGCTAAGCAGCGAAACAAATTACCTTATAAATATTTGTTGATGTAGCGATAAGAGGGAGTAAGTTTTCCCTGATACAAGATTACTGCGTTTTTTATCTCAACAGGCAAAGCTATCGCATTAAAATCAGCGACCGTGAAATCAGCTTTCATAATCGCAGGAATAAACCGTAAGAGGGTTTCACTAAACGACTGGGACGACTCCCGAGGCAATTCACAGGGGAGGTTATCAACGGCCATCACTACGATGCCATCGCCTTCGTATCCATCTTTGATTGAATCAGTGTTCGGATTATAAACAAAAACAGGATTATCCGGAGATGTTGTTTTCTCAGTGAATTCAATAGCGCCATTGACATCAGCGCTGATGTCACCAATGACTTTCAGACGTGGTTTTTCTTTCGTTTTAAATGATTTCTTCAAATACTTCTTTGTAAGAAGACGCGGATACTGTGCGCTCCAGAAAATACAATTCATAAGAATTGAGAGAGACGGGATGTATTGCTCAAAGGCAGGGCGATACGATTCAGGATGGCTGTAATAATCTTGTAAATCAAATTTTTTTCCAGGTGAAGCGGGTTCTACCATATGTTCTTCTTTGAAAACTACCTTATAAATGACCTTGTTTGACGGATTTTTATAAATAGATTCGATTTCTTCTGGTTTTATTTCTTTTATGGGTAAAATATCAAGTATTTCTTGAGCACCAATGGAAACATTACCATATCCGGAAAAACCGATTATTAGTGGTGTCAACGAGAGAGGTAATCCTTTGGTTTTTATCTTTTTGCCAACAGCAGTTAAGTATTTCTTTATATCATCTAAATCCTTGTAATGAATCGCCTGTTCAATCTCATTAAACGGTGAGTCTATCTTTTCCCAGTGTAATCGTTGTCCAAACGTCCATAACGTATCAACCATACCAGCAAGACCAGCGAATCTGCCAAAAAACACCAAACGTCTCCCCTTGTTATCGACGATGCGCTCATAATCAATCAATGTGCACCCCATTTCCATCATTTTTTTCAGCATCGGCATATTGTGCTTCTGACCTTTGATTGTATGGGAAAAAAATATGTAGGTTTTTCCTCGTTCAAAAAAATCTACAGGGATTTCTTTTACTGCAAACACAACAGAACTGGGAGTTAAACTATCTTGGACATGCGCACCGACCTTTCGATATTCTTCCTCTGAGAAGATACGTATATTCGAGGGTTGGATAAACGTCTCGACGCCGTGCTTTTTTTTCAGTTCTAATACATGCTGAGGGGTGAGGGGGACTCTTTGTTCCCAGCGATTTTTGTCTTCTCTTCGTATGCCTAGTGTTGCACTCATGTGATACACCCAGAACCCCCCATCCGTTGCCGTTTAATAGGTTTTACCCATATCTTTATCGTTGAATCGGTACATAAAAACATCAAAATTTTTTCAAAGAGAAAAAAAAGAGAAAGGTGAGGAGAGAGGGAAGAAGGGAGGTAACGGAAGGAGGAAGGAAAGCTTCCCCTCTCTCATTTGTGCTCGAGTATGAACTACGAGAGTGTGATGCTGGTAATATCACTGAGATCAGCGAGGTTATTCATTTTTACCATCGAGTCAGAAACCGTATACAGGACGTCACCAATGTAAAGCGTTCTGGTGATATCGGTGCTTGACGAGCCCCAGTACCAGTAGTAATCCTCGGTCTGTTTTTGCATTTCCTCCGGGGTTTGATGTGTGATCCGCCCTTTGAATTCAAAGCCGTTGTCGAGGCTGAGTCGGTAGACGTAAGCGCCTTGGAAAGTGAACTCTCCAAAGAGCGTTTCTGTCCCGTTACTGGCGATGTATCGGTCTTTGACTTCCTGTGTTATCTCATAGAGGCTCACGGGGATGACGAGCAGTTCTTTTTCTCTGTCAAAGAGGAACGCTTTGTGATCATAGAGAGCAGGGCTGTCAGTCCCACGGTCACCAATTACAACCTTTGCGACTTCTTTCGGGTTTTCAAAGTCACTAACATCAAACAGAGCGATTTTCAGGCCAAGGATCGCAGTATAGTAGATTGCCCCTGGCGTGTGAACCTTATCTGCATCGATGCTCGGGTCGACTTCTTTTCCAATGCCGATGATATGGGTTTCATCGTAGGGGTGGAGGTACTCGGAGTATCCGGGGATCTTCAACTCTCCAAGAATTTTTGGGTTATAGGGATCAGATAAATCAACCGTGAAGAGTGGGTCGACTTGTACGAAAGTGACTAGATAGGCTCGATCTCCAAGGAATCGGGCTGCATAGATGGATTCACCAGGTGCGATATTTTCAATCTGGGAGATTTGTTTTAGGTTTTCATCAAGGATGTAGATGTTGTTGCTGGATTGAGTTCCTTCACCCCAGTTGTTTCCAACGGTTGTTGCGATTCTGAAGAACCCGTTGTGTTCATCCATGGAAAACTGGTTCAGGATATGACCAGGGACTTCCCCTTGCGCAATGTAGGTGACGTCACCGGTGTTAATGGAGATTTTATGGAGGATTGTGGTTTCTTGGTCGCTGATTGAGGATGATTCACCTTCAGCTCGGTATAATATTGGATAGTAGGGATAATGGGCTGATGCAAGGAAGATGTTGTTTTTTGACACATACATCGTTTGGGAGCCGCCAAGCATGAAGCTTTTTTCAACAACGTCATTTGTGTCAAGGTTCAGGGAGATCACATGGGTCATGGTGTCTGAGAGCTCGGGGACATCAACGTAGTAGATGTCGCCAGCGGAGATGTTCTGTGTTTCGTCATCAATACTGATTTGAGGTACATTGAGGGTAAAATTTTTTTCATCGAGTGCGCGGTAGATGTCATAGGTGTATTCAGTCGCGACAACGTAGACGTATTCATCAATCAATCGGGCATCAAAGTAGCCACCATCGATTCTGATTTCTTTTATGAGGATCGGGTTCGCCCGATCGTTGAGGTCGTAGACGTTGATGACCGTTTGTGATACACCGCCCCACCATATATCGGGACGGACCACGTCTACCTTGAGATCACCTTCAAGAAGGGGATAGGCGTAATAACTACCGGAGTCGCCAAAAACAACGAGGCGATCGCCCCGGATGAAGATGTTGCTAATGGTGACATTCGTGATTTTTATCTGAGAAAGAATGGTCGCTTCTGCTGTCGGGTAGGCTTTGATAATATAGACGGTTTGATTTGCTACCATATAGAGGTAGGTTCCATCGGTTTTGACGATATCAGGTTCGTCCACACCAGCAACTTGAACATTTGTGGTTGAATACGAAGGAGGCACCTCACCACCTTGAGTTGCTCCATCA
>CAYGVY010000121.1:0-4301 GCA_964353435.1 uncultured Thermoplasmatales archaeon
CATCGAGGAAACCGGACCAATTGCAGTCGTGAGAAGGGACGAATACACTGAAGTTGGATTAAACAAATTAAGTGCATGGTACCAATCTGGTACAACAATCGGATTCCCGAGTGCAAACTCCGTGATATCAATAGAGGTCGCAAGTAATCCAATAAAAACAATAGGAAGAATAATGTTGAAGAGGAACCACAGGAAGATTGCACCACCCATCGCGGTTGACCGTTTGTTGAAGAGTGTAGAGAAGAACAACGCCACGCTTAAAAACACCAATCCAAGAAGCATGGTTGCGCCAATGAAGATACCGTAATCAGCGTAGTTGACATTAGAGACATTGGCCGCTATCATCAGGCCTGCTGCTCCAAACCCTATTATAATCGTGAAGCAAAGAACACCTGCCAGTCCAAGGAATTTTCCGATGATGATTTCAAATCTCGTTGCGGAAAGTGAGAGGAGAGAGTTCATGGAACCTCGTTCGATTTCTCCGATGATAGTTGCATATGCGAGCATGAGTGCGATGATAGGAACTAAAAAGGTCACAAGACTTGCCATACCTGAAATGGTGACGCCAAGGTCTTGCCATCCACGACTTGCAAGGGAGCCAAAATAGGAGACGACCAGGGTGAGAAGTGCGAACATCGCGGAAACCAGGATGATCCATTTGTTCCGGATGTTATCCATGATTTCTTTTTTTGCAATGCTGTAAATAACGTTGGTTTGCATTCCTATGCCTCCGTGTATCGCATGAAGACTTCTTCAAGGGAGGGTTCTTTTGTTTGGAGGTTTTGGATGTTTCCGCCAGCCGTAGAAATTGCGAGGATGACTTTTGCTTTCATAGCTCCGTCACAGACAATCTCGAGGGTGTTTCCTTTGATCTGTACGCTTTCGACTCCTGGTAGTTTCTTGATTGTATTTTCAATTTTCGCTGACATAGAGTCTACCGTTACCGTGATTTGTGGTTTCAGATTCAGTTTTTTACTAAGTCCATCAACGGTGTCTTGTGCGACAAGGACTCCTTTATTGATGATGCCGACGCGATCACAGATCTCCTGGATTTCACTGAGAATGTGAGATGAGACAAAAATGGTTGTTCCTTTCTTTTTCATTTCAAGGATTTTATCTCGGATTAAAACGACACCACGAGGGTCTAACCCACCGCTTGGCTCATCAAGGATCAGGATCGGGGGATTGCCGAGGATAGCCCGTGCCATGCCGAGTCGTTGAACCATTCCTTTGGAGAACTTCCCGACTCTTTTTTTCCCGGTGTCACCAAGGCCGAATTCTTCAATAAGATGGGTGCATTCATCTTTGGATGCATGTTTTATTTCTGCATAAAAACGCAGGTTCTGCAATGCGGTGAGGTTATCATAGAATGCGACTTTCTCCGGCATGTACCCGACGAATTTCTTTGCTTCTTTGCCGTGTGATCGTACGTCGATGCCTTTGATTATAATGGTTCCTGTGTTCGCATGGATCAAGTCAAGCATGGATTTGATGGTCGTGGTTTTCCCGGCGCCGTTTGGTCCGAGAAACCCAAAGATTTCTCCTTTTTTAACGGTGAAGGAGACGTTATTGACCGCGGTGAAATGGTTATATGATTTTGTCAGTCCATTAACTTCAATAGTCGCGGAATTCGTTCCCATCGTTTTTACACTTTTTTCTCCAGGGATGGTAAACGCTCCTTTTTGATTGCACTGGGTGCAGATAAGAAAGATTTTTTCACCGGGTTCTCCAGAGATTGTAATTGTGGTTTTACATGTGGGACATTTGACAAGTTGTGTTGCCATACGTGGGATGCTCCTCTGCGTTTTGCTCGTAATATCGGCCGGCTATTTAGGTTTATTGGCGGTGTTATAGGGAGGTGGATTTTTGCAAAAGGAGATTATTACGTATTGTAGACACATGAAATCTGTCGATACATATGGGCATAACAAAAAACGGGAAAATTGACGCACTTGCCAGAAGAAACATTAACCAGATGGAGGATATCAATGTAGCGAAAAAGGGAAAGTTCTAAGGAATGTTAGCTACTGAGGTCTTAATCTTAGAATTTTTTAATTTTGTGACTTATAGAATCCAAATTTTTGATTCACTAGATTTAATCTTAAAGTATGTTAAAAATCCTGATGAAATAGGTAAGAATTTACGCCAAGTAATGATTTTTGATAAACCAATATTACTATCATCTTTAGTAGGATGGAATGTGAAGTTAGCATGATACTGTTCACTTATTTTTTTACTGTAATAAACACAAAGGGGATACGTAAATAAAAACGCCATCTCAGCGGATTTTGCAAGTTTATCAAGACTTATATTTAAAAAATAACCAAAAATACCACTTTGTAAATTATGATCCTGATATGCTAATTCTTCTTTGCTGCAAGCTGTTAATATTACTCTTTTATTTTGGTGTAATTCTTCAATAAATCCTCCGCTCTTGCAGCTGTCAAGGATAACGATTACTTTTCCTTCAAGATTGTCTAATTGTTTATCTAATTCTTCGTCTGTTATTTGTGCATCATATAATTTTATATATTCATGACCATTAGAATTACGTGATCCATGGCCTGCAAAGTAAAAAATAGATAGATCATTTGAATCCTCGTTTTCATCAAGCCATTTTATCGCATTAATAAAAGATGAATTTGTAGCATCATTATCAGTTACTATTTTAATATTAGATTGTTTCCAGTTTCTCGTATTAAGTAAGGTTTTTTGGAAGCTTGTTATTTCATTTATACTATATGGTAAATCATTTACATAACCCGGGTAATCATTTAACCCTATTAGCACTGCCCAATAATTTTTTGTAATATCATTTATTTCTGATCCATCTTGTTTTGGATTTAGGTTTTCTGTTGGTTGGAAAAGTGTATTGTTAGTTATTTTTTCAACATTTTGAAAATTATCATTATTAAAATTATTTTTACCGTTAACAATTGTTGTAAAAGATGTAAATAAAATTAGGAGTATTATGAAAAATATTCCTATGTTTTTGATATTCTTTGTCATAGTATCGCTTCGATGGTCTTTACGTCTCAACTTTTACTCTATTTACAGCATTAAAGATATTTCTTCATTCAATTATTGTATTTGTGTTGCTTAAGATGGAATAGTATATTTTTCGGCAATTTTCCTATCAATGTATTATTTATAAATAATCAGTATATATAATTTTCTCATTTAAACAGAGAAATATTATTTTTTTACCATTTTGTATATCTGATTTTCTCCCTATCCTTCAGATGAAGAGACTCAATAAACAATCAAAGCTTTGTTTCAAAACATATAAATATGGAGCGGTTCTTAAGTATAAATGACGGAGAAAAAAAGAAGGACTATGCCCCTACACAGTGCCTCTTCAGTGAAGAGAAGTAACTATTTCGGTTTTTTAATGGTAGCTACGGCTCTTATATTATGTGTTTTTTTGGACATGCCTGTGATTATTTCCTCTGCAGATACGGGGACACTTCATAGTTCATTGAGTTCTCTTCAGCTGAGTGATCAGACTACAAATATGAATTATACCGCGATTGTTTCTGACCCTACGTTGACCACAAGCACAATTATTCTGAATGGGGCGATGAAAAGCATGGTTGAATTACCTGCGGAGAGTATCGCAGTGAAGCTTCCCGATGATCGTCTTGCTATTAAATCTCCTGAGGAGACCAGCATCCTGCCTGAGGGGAGTACGATATCCTATTATGAAGAAAAACCGGTTATTAGCGTTCCACAACAATCTGAGGTGCTCGGTGTATCTTCAGTAGTTGTTTCTCCCCTGCAAAATTTTACCGTCAAGACAAACTTCATACAATCGATTCAGGAGTTAGATGTCTACAGCGTTCAGGTGGTGTTTTTTGAGCTAGCGCGGGAGAATCCAGATGTAGCTCTGGTCAACTACCGGATTGATTGGGGTGATGGGAGCAATGGGACATATGCCGCTGATACGATCGCGGTTGCGCATGATTACAAAAAAAGCGGGACGTACCGGTTTTTGGTCAATGTCTCCGATGCGCTGGGGTTTACCTATGTGACAACTCAACAATATACTGTGAATTATGAGGGGCAGCTTAGCCATTCGTATCTCTGGGTAAATAAGAATAAAGGTCCGGTAACCGCTGTTTCTGCTAGTTTTGGGTTGCTGGCGTTTGGTCTTCTGGTGTTTACCGAGAGCGGGAAATACAAGCTTCTCCTGATGTTTACGTTGTTGCTTCCTTTGTATACACGGATTCAGAAGGAGGATGTTCTCGATCAGTTTGTCCGTGGGCAGATCTATGGGTTTATTAAGACGAACCCAGGGGTGC
>CAYGVY010000122.1:0-4299 GCA_964353435.1 uncultured Thermoplasmatales archaeon
GATTTAATCAAATTACACTTCATGAAACGCATACGCCATGGAACCTATCAAATCATACGACCAGAAGAATACGTCCGCACCATCGTCTCAGAAAACATCAGCCAAGAAAAAATCATGACACATGCCGAAAAACCGTACGCCTATTGCGAAAGCACTGCAGTCACTATGTGGACCGATGGATACTACTGGACTGATTTTACGAAAGGTTTCAGACCGATCCACATACAGGTCGAGAAAAAGGCAGTACCATACTGGAGAGATTTTTTTAGACACTATGACACGGAGTATATCATAGCGGGAGACCATAAAACAATGTTTGGCGTCACCTATGTTATTCACCCTGTTGATAAAATCATCGTTGAAAAAAAGGATGGAGATCCTGTTATTTCTTTACATGAAACAATACAATTTTGTAAAAAAAATACATTGGTATACAAACCCGCGATGGAGTTTTTAGATAAAAAATATCATCTCGGTTTGTTTTCAGATTATGAGTCGGTGGCATCATGAAACCTGATTTTTCTGCACGGGAAAAAATATGTTTTGATATCCTAGGTCTCCTTGAGAAGAACGAATCGTACGTCGTGATTGGTGGCTATGCCGTATCATCATATGGATTTCCTCGTTTCTCTATTGATTTGGATTTTACGATACCGGAGACTAACCTATCGTTTTTTCATCAACTCATGTCACAGGAAGGATTTTCGAAAAGCAAAGAAAAATCTGATCTTGCCTATTCTGGTAAATTTGAACGATATGAAAAAGACCTTGTCAGCATCGATCTTCTAATCAATACAGTTGAATCAAGACAGACCGGATATGCCTATCCGTTTTCATATGTGTATACGAATTCTGAGATACGTCAGGTCAGCGGCTGGGATCCTTTCCACAAAGCACGGGTAAAGGTTGCAACACGAGAGATGTTGATTGCCTTAAAGATACACTCTCTGCGTGATGCTGATAAACGAGATGTCATCATGTTATGTTATCAGATACCGGATGTGTCCGCTCTTGTCAAACACCTGAGAAACGGACCGAAGAATATACTTCTAGAACACATACGCGAACTCAAATCAGTTCTCGATAATCAACATTTGAAAGATTCGCTGAAAGGTGTATATTCCGTCGATGATCGAGTGTTTGAAAAAACTGTAAAAAACTGTCACCATGTTTTAGAAGAATTGCTTTCTCAATTACAGTAATCATGATTACTAGATTAGAAATCAGATGGAATATTCTTATCAATGATAATACAGAATTTACAATCATCCCCGACCACATCAGGATTATCTGTTTAGTTATATCTCTAGTTGGTTTTTTAAAGATAGAAACCCTTTCCTCCAAGACTGGCCTCCCATAAATTATTCGTGAGAGAATATGAAAGAATCAAAAAGATATTATTGCAAAATATGCAAAAGAGAATTACTACCAAGAGATAGGAAACAGACTGCTTGGAATGACGGTGACGATATTTCCTCTCCAGAGGAAAACGTTGAGAAACCAAGAATTTCATTACATCACATTGATTATAAAAACAATATTGCAATACGAGTGTGCAAAGACTGTCATAATAAATTGCATACCACAATGAAGAAACATAAATACGGTTACAACAACATCATCAGAAGAGATGGCACTAAAAAAGGTCGGCTGTCCCCTGGTGATTACCCTAAAAAAATAATTGAATAACTACAATATCTCCCAGACTGGACCCCCATAATCTAAATTGATAAACTTAATCAAGAACCAGATTTTACATATCATTGCTGTAACAACAAAAAACATAATGCAACCGATTTCGCTTTTTGCAAAGCATCTTTTGGATTCATCCCCTCTCGAACGTTTTCAAGATAGGTTTCAACAAAGACTTTTTTCACTACCTTAAATTTCTCCTTATTACCATTTTTATCGAGAAAGTTTGCAAATTCTCTAAGCCATTCCGGATCTAGCTGTTGTTGTTGGTCTGAAGAACGCCTCACCCGCATCTATGTTATACTCTATCGTTCCAGATACTTTATATTATTGCGGTAGATTTTCAAAATGATAAAATTACATCGCCTCGTTCTGTCTCATTTTTTTTACTTTAGCATTCTTTCCTCCCAGACTGGATTCCCCATCACTTTATTCTTCAGAAAAAAAATAGCTTTCGTTACTTGTATCAGAGAAGCATTAACACGGTTTTAACACAGGTTTTTGTGCTAATCAAATGACAAAGCTATGACGAACATTTTATACTATCTTCTGAATAAGACCTTCCGTGACATATGCAAATCCTATTAAGAAGACGATATGTTCTCTTTTAAGGTTTGAGGTGTAGAACTTGAAAACAATAACCGACGTTCTACAATCTGAATTCGGGAAACATCAAGCAAAATTCAGAACTATTTCGATTGTTCATTTAAAGGATTTACAAACAGAAATCAATAAATGGAAACGAGACAAGTTAATTACTGAAAAATTTTTTCAACAAAATTACAGCCAATTTTCCTTCAAACCACCTAAAACACTTCCTAATGCATGCTCAATTATTGTTATTGGTGTTCCACAAAAAATTATACCTGTAAATTTTTTTTATAAAGGGGAACGATATCAGACAGTTCTCCCACCAACCTATGTGTATTCTGAGGTGCGAACCACTTGTAAGGAAATCTTATCCAGAATTTTGGAAAAAAAAGGGTATTTTGTTGAGCGTGCAATACTCCCTTTGAAACTGCTTGCGGTGAAAAGTGGACTAGCGAAATATGGAAAGAATAATATCTGTTATGTTGATGGAATGGGGAGTTTTACTCGATTGGAATCGTTTTATACGGATTATAGGTTTTTTCCCGATGATTGGCACGAAGAACAAATCATGAAATCATGTACAAACTGTTCGTTATGCCAAAACGCGTGTCCTACTCATTGTATCCCCAAAGAGCGTGTTTTAATTCATGCAGATCATTGCCTTACTTATCTAAATGAAAACAAGGGAGATTTTCCGTCATGGGTTCCTGTGCGGTCTCATAATGCTCTTTTAGGGTGTATGCGCTGTCAAATGGTTTGCCCTCAGAATAAAAAGTTTATTCAATATGATAAACAACCTATCGATTTCACCGAAGAAGAAACATCGATTATTTTACACAAAACACCTCGAGAACATCTATCAAAAGCATTTGCAAAAAAATTAATACGTTTTGACATTGATGAGGACTATACATTATTGGAGAGAAACCTATTCGTTCTAATGAATAAATAACGTAAGACGAGGTATTTGAATACAAATTAACCGCAGATAAAGAATAGAATTATCAACTCAATGTTTACTAATTGTTTTCCCATAACCTTTGCCTCCGCCTTATGATTTTGTAACAATTCCTTCTTTAAAAAAATATCATTAGAATGAATTTTTATTATTTTGGGAGGAAAGGGATAATATGGAGGCAAATTACAACCCTTACCTTTCCTCCGTTTCTTAGTATAACTTATTCAGGATGATTGGAGGAAAGGGAAAATATCGGGGGATACTTGAAAGAAGCGTTACCCTTCCTCTTTTCTCCAATAAAACATAACTTCACCGTATATTAAAAATTTTCTATATTTTTCATGACATTTGTAACAAAAAAGATAATATTTCTTGGGGAGACCATTTTTTGTTTCTTCGCTGCCACTGATTTTACAAATTACGTACATTATCTTCCGCTCCCATTTCACATTCCCCATTTTTATTCTAAGATTTATGCTTGTTATTGATACGTTTTGAAGAACTGTTTTTCGACTCTTCCTCTGAAACTTTAACAATATAACTTTCAGCATCCTCTTTTTTAAGGACTTTATCCCAGGTTTCAAAATCTGCGTTTATCCAATCCTTAATAGTTTTCAAAGTTGGTATTTCTTTTATTAACTCATCTTTATGTCTCTCTCTCACCAGGTCTTGTAAATCTTTGGTAGTCCCACCTATCCTATTACTCCGCTGATGATCACGACAAAGAGCTTTGTTATATCTATTCATGGAATAGAAAAACTCTTCACCTGAAATGGTCTTTTTACATTCATTGCAATAATATCCCATATACTCCCACCGGAAACCACCAATTTCATAACATCTTTTTCTTTAAAAAAACAACCATCAGTAAAATTAAGATAAAAAACTGTTGAGAATCGCTTCTTTATACTATAGAGTTGACAAATCGGGGTTGTAAATTTTAGGGTGGCTCTGTTGAATTAAGATGTGTTGAAAACATGGATTGTTGAATTATGGCTGATAGGGACAGTATCCGCATTCATTCTTAGTAAACATGTTTTTCTTTTGTCTTTTTCCTA
>CAYGVY010000123.1:0-4288 GCA_964353435.1 uncultured Thermoplasmatales archaeon
TAAAGCGTTTTTAGAACCTGTTCCGAAACTGAAGGAAGGACGATTGCTCGCGCAGCAGCGTTTGGTGACGTCGTCCATGGATTTGTCTGATGGACTCTCTGCTTCATTGTACCAACTTCAGGAATTGAATAACGTCGGGTTTGAAATTAAAAAAAATGCTCTCCCACTTGCTTCAGAATCATGTGCACTCTGTAGTATAAATCATGGTATTAATCCGTACTCTCTCGCGTTACATTTCGGTGGAGACTATGAACTCCTCGTAACAATACCGCACGAGAGATTTGAACAAACAAAAAAAATGTTAAAGAAGCATGGTGTTGATCTGACTGCGATTGGGATAGTTACAAAGAAAAAGGATATTGTTCTATTGGATAATGGGAACAAGCGGATTTTGGAAAACAAAGGATATGAGCATTTCAAAAAGCATAATTTTTAAGAGAAGAAATCTGGTAAGAACTGTTCAACAAAGGTTTTAAAGGAGTACAGAGAAACATATTATACTGAGAAAAATGAAATACAAATGGATTGTCGCTCTCGCGGTCATCGTTGTTCTTGCATTACTCGTCGGTGCGTTCTCAGGGTTTTTTGGCCAGAATTTTAATCTTCGCCTCTTAAACGGGAAGCCGACCGTCACCATCACCTATCCATCCAACGGAGCAACGATTGCACGGTTGGTGATGATCAGTGGTACGGCAAGCGATCCTGATAAAGAGGATAACATCAGCAGCGTCGAAGTAAAAATCGGTGAGAATGACTGGGTTACTGCAACAGGGACAACACTCTGGAGTTACGACTGGACAACGTATACCTCACAGAACGGAATGTACACGATCAGCACACGCTCCTACGATGGTAAAGATTACTCCGAGATAAAATCAATCACTCTTACTGTTTATAACCCAACATCTATTGACTCTGGTTCTCATAAATGGGCGATTTTTATCGCAGCTGCGAATTTCCCTGAAGAAAATGACACGAAACTCGGGAACGGTGGTTTGTATCTTGCAGAGGACATGGCAGCGTATCTTATTGAGCACAATCAGTATCCAACATCAAATATCATGATTCTTTTTGATGACGGCTGGATTCGCAGTGACAACGGGTATGGCACGAAACAAAAAACACTGCAGGAGCAGTCCCATGAGTACGACATGACCTATGGGAGTTCGACCAAAAAAAACGTTCTTACCTCCTTACAGTATCTCATAACTGAGTCAAATAAATACCCTGACAGTGAAGTATTTCTCTGGATTTTCAACCATGGTGCAGGGAACAAAAATCAACCACTTACTGGAGGAAAAATCCTCCAGAGCAGTGAGATATTCTTCTGGGACGACACGGTAACAGATAAAGAACTCGGGGACATCCTTGCTCCTTTGGAATCCACGAAAGTCGCTATCATAGTTGACGCGTGTTACGCGGGCGGGTTTGCGGACCGAACCATTTTCAACCTCCGTACTTCTTTACTCTTCCGTTCAGGAATTCCCCACGATGGACGAATCGTTATCTCGAGTACCAGTAAGTTCCGAACAGGGTATGCAAGCACTACCCAAGGACCGATATTCTCGCTGTTATGGTTTGAAGGGCTCTCTAGCGGGAAAGCAGACGGCTTCAGACCAGGAGTATTTGATCGAGGCGTACCACGAAACCTGAAAATGTTCCAAGATGGGAAAGTGTCCGTCGAAGAAGCATTCTACTATGCTCGCTACCAACTTCGCACCGATGAGAAATACCAGGACTTCAAATCCATGGAACCGCAGATCAACGATGAATATCCGCACCGTGGCGTGCTTCGGAACAGAGGCGAACTCATACTGTAAGAACATTAATAAAGCCTCATTCATTGAAAACCTTGGAATGAAAAAAGAGGCAGCGTTTTGGAAACCAACTAAGAATGAAACGGTGCAATGTTTGCTCTGTCCACATCATTGCATAATATCTCCTGAAAAACGCGGTATTTGTGGTGTTCGGAAAAACGAACACGGAAAACTATTCACCCTTATTTATGGTTCATGTTCTTCTGTTGCTGATGATCCGATTGAGAAAAAACCACTGTATCATTTTTATCCAGGTTCTCTTGTTCTTTCCTTAGGCTCGGTTGGATGTACCTTCAGATGTGACCATTGTCAGAACTATCATATTTCTATGGCGAGCCCAGATGAGATATCACTGCAGGATATTCCTCCGGAAAAAGTTGGTGAGATTGCTATTGATCATGGCTGTAGAGGCGTCGCTTGGACGTATAACGAGCCAACCATCTGGCATGAGTACACGTTGGATGCCGCGAAATTGGTGAAGAAAGCTGGATTGTATACGGTCTATGTCACCAACGGGTATATCGAGAAAGAACCACTAGAAGAGATAGCCCCGTATCTCGATGCCATGAATATTGACGTGAAAGCATTTCATGAGCAGTTTTATAGAACGGTTTGTAAAGCCAAATTAGCACCAGTCCTTCAGACCTGCGAACGTGCGAAAAAACTCGGGATACACCTTGAATTAACCTATCTGGTGATCCCCGGTTTAAATGATGATGCTTATGAAATCGCAGAGTTTTGCCAATGGATTGGAGAAAAACTCGGAACAGATACACCAGTACATTTCTCCCGGTTCCACCCAGATTACAAGATGACACACGTCCAGGCAACCCCCATCATCACACTCCATTCCAGTTACAAAATAGCCAAAGAAGCCGGCCTTCAGTTCGTGTATCTTGGGAATATTGCGCATGGCGACTATGACAACACCCTCTGTCCCTCCTGTAAAAGCCTTCTGATTGAGCGGTACGGGTTCTCCGCCCAGGTAAAAGGCCTGACAAAAAACAAATGCACCAGATGCGGAGCCACCATCTCCCTAAAAATGGTGTAGTTCGTCTCTTTTTTTCCTTCTGTTGAATTAAAACCAGTTGAAATATATAAATTAAGGAAAAATTTAATAAAGGTAGAAGCATATTTATCATTATAGTACAATAACAATAAACTAAAAATAATTGTACAGGTGACTCTATGATATCCTTAAAAAAGAACGATAAAATCATCGTCATTGTCGCGGTTGTAATCCTTGTTGTTGCAGGTGTTGCCATTGCGATGTACCAATCACCAAAGACCTCAAATGTCCTCCCTTCAACAATAACGAGTGAAAAAAACTATGATGTCACCTGGACAATACGAAACGGCACTCTGAATACAATTTCTGAGTTCGCAGGAAAGAAATCCCAGTATCAAACAACTATACAGATACCAGTAGGAAACCTGAAGAGTATCACGTTTAATCTCAGCTGGACCGATGATCGTATGACATTCATGAAACGGATGGGATTAGACAGCTTGACCTTAGAAGTGACCACGCCAGATGGCCGTACTTTTACGGAAACAAATACAAGTGCACCAATCACAGGAGAAGGAACCATCACTCACACGGTCTCAACTGGTATTATCCCCCCTGTATCATCAATTAAAGCAGACGCTGAGAAAAATGCACAAATAAGACTAAAAGAAAAACCATACTACGATGACTTCTGGACCGACAAAGACATATCAATCAATGTCAGTGTGCAAATCGGTGAACTCCGTATCTTGAAAAAAATCCGCGACAAAGGAAATGACTTTGATTTAAAAATAACCTATCAATACTACGACGGAGCCCTAAAAGAGGATACAACCAAAAACACTGGAGGCGACTCCAACACACCACCAGATGACCCTTGGGCTGAGCAAGAAAAACCACCGTACATATCAATGATTATCAATACCGGCTGCGGCAGATACGTCTAATAGGTATTAATATTTGAAACGGAGCAGTGCTGCGACTCCTCCGATTCCTTCAAATTTTTTTCCAGCCTCATGTATGGTATTAATGATAATAAAATCGCTATGTGTTTTTCTCGCGAGTTCTAACAGGTGTTCCCCGTTTTTGCTTCGTACCATAACATCTGAAATAAGCAGTTTTTCTGCAGCACCCCGTGACAATGCATCTTCCACTTCGTTCGTCCCGTAGGTGACCCGCCCGTCTTTTTTGATTTCCTCAAAGAGCTTTTCAATTGCCTGTGTCTCTTTTGAGACCCGGTTTTCTTTCGTGATTTGTTCAACAATCCCGACCTTGAGTGCTTCATGGACACCATTCATGCCAGCGTTCGCGGTCGCATGCGTAAGACAGTTCTCAAACATTACAGGTTCCTTTTCCTTTCCCGCTCTCATCAAATGCTCCCGTGTAAACCCAGGACCAATTACTACAAGCGGGGAATCAGGTTTTTTTACGGTTTTTATTACAGAAAGAATTTCACCGTAAT
>CAYGVY010000124.1:0-4267 GCA_964353435.1 uncultured Thermoplasmatales archaeon
CTGTTGGTACGTCTATGGATGAAGGGTTCATACTTGCAAATAAGTTCCGACGAGTTATCTTCGATGAGCTTGTCTCCGGGGAAACCGATATCAAACGTATTACGAAAAAAAATCGTATGATACCAAGGGTTGCACAACGCGTCATCGATGAATTCATCACCGGAGGCATCGTCGAAA
Organism: uncultured Thermoplasmatales archaeon; assembly: GCA_964353435.1. Taxonomy (GTDB): domain Archaea; phylum Thermoplasmatota; class E2; order DHVEG-1; family DHVEG-1; genus SM1-50. The sequence goes on from CAYGVY010000124.1 coordinate 178, forward strand.
AAAAAGGAAATACATACGTGTTTACCGCTGAAGGGAAAAAACTTGTTGAAACGATCGGAAAATAAACGATTGGTGGAGCTTTGAGAAGCACATGAAACCATATCTGTTGCAAACATTGAAGGAACTTGCGTTGCTCGGGGCGATTCGCAATAAGATTGAGTTGTCATCCCATGAGCTTGCAAAACAGTTGGAAACCAGTCAACAGACTGCGTCACGGTACCTGCTTGAGCTTGATATACAACAAATGATTACTAGGGAGCTTGGAGTGAAGAAGCAATTGATTCAGATTACGAGCACCGGAGCAGACTTGCTAGAAAATGAGTATTTGTCCTATAAACAGATTTTTGATCTTTCCACTAAAGTCGTATTCAAAGGAAAATTAATCTCAGGGATGGGCGAGGGGAAGTACTATACCAGACAAAAAGGATACGCTGATCAATTTGAGAAGCAACTCGGATTTGTCGCCTATCCAGGGACGTTCAACGTCGAGATCGAATATATTGAACGAAACAAGCTACGGTTGCTCCGCAACTGCGGTGGCATCTTGATCAATGAGTTTCAGGCAGAGAATCGAACGTTTGGGAGTGTCGTGTGTTTCAAGGCGACTATCAATGGGTATGAAGGAGCAATCGTACTTCCAAAAAGGAGTCATTACGCAATCGTCCTTGAATGCATTTCCCCATATTTTCTGCGTGAGAAACTCAAGTTACATGATGGTGACGAGGTCGAAGTTGTCGTCTACCTCCAATAAGACATGTTGAGTGTGTATGAAGAATCAGTTCGTTGCAGATATCTTGTACTTGGTTGCAAATCTGTTGGATCTGAAAGGAGAGATTTTTTTTAAGACACGAGCGTATCGGATTGCAGCGCAGACTATCGAATCCTTAGATGAGGATATTGAAAAGCTGGTGAATCAAGGCAGAATCGAATCGATTCCAGGGGTTGGTGAAGCACTCGCCAAGAAGATTACAGAACTCGTACAAACAGGAAAGCTAGAATATCTTGAACGTCTAAAAAAAGAAGTGCCAACAGGTCTTATTGATTTACTAGGTATTCCTGGGCTTGGGCCAAAGAAGGTTGCTGCATTATACAAAAACCTTGGTATCACCAATACCCAAGAGCTGCGAGAAGCAGCGAACAAAGGAGAGCTACGAACGCTTGAGGGATTCGGTGAGATTACTGAACGAAACATTCTGCGGGGGATTCAACTCCGTGAAAAAACAAGCGGCAGAGTGCTTCTCAATGTCGCATACGAGGATGGAACCAGATATCTTACCTATCTAAAAAGATGCAAACAGATTGAGAAAATCAACATCGCTGGAAGCCTGCGTCGGATGAAAGAAACAATCGGTGATCTGGATATTCTTATATCCTCAAAAAACCCTGAAACAATTATGGAGTATTTCGTACACTACCCTGAGGTTGCACAGGTACTGGCGAAAGGAGCGACCAAATCAAGTGTGCTGTTGAATGACAATCTCCAGGTAGACCTTCGTGTCGTTGAGGAGAAAAGTTATGGTGCCGCGCTCCAATATTTTACTGGCTCAAAGGATCACAATGTAACCCTGCGCGGCCTTGCGATCAGAAAAGGATACAAACTCAATGAGTACGGCTTATTTGACAAAAACACAGAAAAATACGTCGCAGGAAAAACCGAGGAAGATATCTATAAGAAAATTGGTTTCTCATACATCGAACCGGAACTACGAGAAAACCGTGGTGAATTCGAGGCAGCAAAAAAGAAAAAATTGCCGAATCTTGTTGGGTACGATGAGATCAACGGTGATTTCCATGTTCATTCCTCCTGGAGTGATGGGAGTGACTCTATTGAAACCATCGCGAGTGTCGCACAACAACTTCATTATTCGTTCATTGGGATTACCGATCATTCACAGTCACTGAAGATCGCGAACGGACTGACCGAAGACAGAATACAGAAAAAAATTCAAGAGATTAAAACACTCAACAAGAAATTCCCAAATCTACGAATTCTCTGCGGCACGGAATGCGACATTAAAACAGATGGAACACTTGATTACAGCAACAAGATTCTAAAACAATTTGATTTTGTGTACATCGGTATTCACACTGCGTTTAAAATGGATAAAGAAACAATGACCAAGCGTATCATCAAAGGCATGGACAACGAACAAGCAGATTTCGTTGCACACCCAACCGGTCGACTCATCGGCAAACGTGAACCATACGAAGTCGACCTCGAACAAATCATTGATACAGCAAAAGAAACCGATACCCGGCTTGAGATTAATTCATTCCCAGATCGACTCGACCTTGATGATACACACGTAAAACTTGCGAAAGAACACGGCGTACAATTCGTCCTGGGAACCGATTCACATAGCATCAATCATTTGGATTTCATGATATTCGGGATTGCGACCGCACGACGAGGATGGCTTGAGAAAAAAGATATCCTTAATACCTATTCCTTAAAGGACATTGAAAAAATACTGGGTGCGTGAGGACATGAATAAAAACGAAGCAAACAACCAAATCAATAAACTTCGCGATGAAATCAATTATCATAATTATAAGTACTATGCCGAAAACAACCCGGTGATCTCTGATTACGAATACGATATGCTTCTGAAAAAACTCGAGGCATTAGAAGCTGAGTTTCCTGACTTCATCACATCAGATTCCCCGACACAACGGATTGGAGGAGAACCACTTAAAGGATTCAAAACCGTGGAACATAAAATCGCGATGCTTTCGTTGGATAATGCGTATTCATACGATGAACTCAGAGAGTTTGATGAACGTGTTAAAAAAAATGTTGCTGATGTTGAGTATATATGTGAACCAAAAATAGATGGAGTCAGTATCGCGCTCATCTATGAAAATGGAGTGTTTGTGAGAGGCGCGACACGAGGAGACGGAATACAAGGCGATGACGTCACCGCGAACCTGAGAACAATCCATAGTATCCCTCTTCGATTACAAGGGTCAGCTCTTCAAAACGCAGAGGTACGCGGTGAGGTGTACTTTCCGATTACTGCGTTTAAAAAATTCAATAAGGAACAAGAGAAAAAAGGAGAGCAAATATTTGCAAACCCGCGAAACGCAGCCGCTGGATCACTCCGACAACTTGATCCCCGCATTGTCGCAGCACGACCACTTGATACGTTCATTTATTATATTTCCCATTCAGACAAAGATTTCCAAACACATGAAAAAGCCTTAGACATATTACGCATGACTGGATTTCGTGTCAACCCCTTAATCAAAAAAGTAAACAACATAGAAAACGCCATCAAATTCTGTGCAGAGCTTGAAGCCAAACGAGAAAGCCTGGATTATGAGATCGACGGGGTTGTTCTGAAGGTGAATTTGTTTTCTCAACAGACAGAATTAGGCTCGACAATTAAACACCCACGATGGGCAATTGCTTTTAAGTTTACGGCAAAACAAGCGACCACGCGACTGAATGATATCGTGATACAGGTAGGACGAACCGGTACACTTACCCCTGTTGCAATCCTCGACCCAGTCCAGGTTGGTGGAGTGAATGTATCTCGAGCAACATTGCATAATTTTGATGAATTAAAACGCAAAGACATCCGCATCGGGGACATGGTTCTCGTGGAGCGCAGTGGTGATGTGATCCCCCAGGTTGTCAAAAGCATTATAGAAAAAAGAAAGGGTGATGAGAAAGCACGAGTAATTCCGAAGAAATGTCCTGTGTGCAGATCAGATGTTATAAGAACGTTAGATGAGGTTGCTGTCCGCTGTCCAAATAAACAATGTCCAGCACGCTTAAAATGGCGTATCGAATATTTCGCATCAAGGGATGCAATGGATATCGATCATTTGGGTGGACAAACCGTCGATAAACTCATTGAAAAAGGCCTTGTGGATACCATAGCAGATTTATACAGGCTTACAAAAGAAGATTTGCTGACTCTGGAAGGTTTTAAGGATAAATCAGTGGAGAATCTGCTTGAGTCCATTGAAAAAAGTAAACATCAGGGTTTGGCGCGTTTAATTTACGGTTTAGGGATCCGTCATATCGGAAAGTTTGCTGCACAACTGCTTGCATCACAGTATCATTCCATCGATGAACTCGCAA
>CAYGVY010000125.1:0-4247 GCA_964353435.1 uncultured Thermoplasmatales archaeon
ATCGCAGACTTTTATAGGAGTAATTATTATCCATCATTCTTTATAATACCGGTAAACTGGGGATTCAAATCCCTTCCCCTGCATTTATTAAATGAAATATCATACAAAAATAATTCTCTCCTTTAAAAGGAAAACAGACCGAATTTACTCTAACCATTCAAAGGTTTTTGCAATAAGAATACCAGACAAAAGCATGTAGACAAGAGGAGGAATCACTGAATTCACAGTGAAACCAATAGGATAATTCATACTCTTATAAACGAGAAATGCATAAGGAACAAATATTACGGTCCACATTAATAAACCAAATTTCTATCCTTTAGTAATATAATTTCCATCAAGTGCTTTGCCAAAATATGAATACACAAACGTTAACGTAAAACCTAGAACCCAAGGATGAACAAAAAAAATAGCATAATTGGGTCGTTAATTTTTCTCATTCCGCCCAACTCAAAAATATCATATGGCCAAATGAACTTAATAAGCCCTCCAAGAATAATGTCAATGAGCATTATGATAAACCCTACGATAATGCCTCCAATAATAATTTTTTTCCATTTCATATTCTAATTATCCATCCTGGATTTTTTTACCATCGGTTCTTACCGGCCTTTTTCCGCTTATTGTATTTATTTTGATAAAAACCAAAACAACCTAACATGACGAAGTAACTGATTATGAGTATTCTTCCATAGAATTTCGATACAAGGAACCCGTACCAATTCAAGGCAATGCTCCCAATTTGAAGGAGTATAAGGTATACTATTAAGCCAACAGGCCAACGGTCGGGGTGATGTTGAGGTTTCTTTTTAGTAATTAAACGATACCAGAGATCATAGACCAGATAGATGATTATTGGTAGTCCCGTAAGGAGGCGCCCACTATCGCTTCCATTGAGAAGGTTCAACGTCCATAACGCAACAAAGGGGACCAACAGGAAACTAAAGACCGGAGCAAACATCAATTCCAGTTTATCGCGCTTATAAGCTCGTAATAAATATATTATACACAAGAAAGCATAATAGATAATTGCAGAAAAAACAACCAGGTTATCTATCAGGACTTTATCCACCATATGCTGCTCCTGAATTAATTATGAAATGACATATTCAATAATAAAGATTGTTTGTACAGAAAATTTTTAAAACAATTACTTATGTGAGGTTCACATGCGTACGACAAGAATCTCGGTCATATTCCTTTTATTCTTAGTTTCCTCGCTCGTCTTTTCAGCGATAAGCACAACAGCACAAGAAGAACAACTCTCAAATAATGGGACCGTGATCAACGTTGGAATCTATGTTATCTCCATAGGGAACTTTGAGTTTACGAAAGGAACATACGTTCTTGATTTTTATTTGATGTTTCAGTGGGAGAACCAAAACATCTCACCAATGGGTTTTGAATTCATGAACGGTCGGGCGACCTCAAAAGAAAAAATCTATGATGTACGAACCAACAGTACTTCCGAGGTGTGGTACCGTGTTCAAGCGAGCCTGTTCATCACCCCGGAATTCAACAAATATCCCTTTGATTCCCAAGATTTAAAGATCATCGTGGAGGATTCAACCTACAACATCTCCACAGTAACTTATTCACCGATGACAGACGTACTGGGTGTTGACGAGCAGTTCCGTATCGCAGGATGGAAGATTCAATCATATAACACGAATGTCTCGATCCATGAGTACCCCTGGGGTGAAGAATATTCCCAACTCGCCTACACCATTAAACTAGAACGAGATGCAGGGCTCACTGCAGCAAAACTGTTACTGCCACCGATCATCTTCTGCATTGTCTCTGGGCTTTCGTTCTTCTTTAAGGCAGATAAAATCACTCATAGACTCGGTCTTGGAACAAGTATGCTGATCTCCGCGGTGATGTTCCATCTCAGTCAAACCTCATCGCTTCCTCCACTCCCCTCGCTTATTCTTATTGATAAAATCATGATCGCGGTCTATGCATTCCTTGCATCATCGCTCTTTGCAACAACACTCATCTATATCGATGATGAATACTGGAAAGACGTGGATTACACAAAAACCGTAAACAGAACTGGTGGGGCTTTGACAATAATTCTACCGTTTCTTGTCTTTGGATTGCTTTATTTCTTCTAGCACAAATCCAAGAGATGATTTTTAATTTGCTACAGTATAAAAAGACTCGCTGCCATAAGAGCCATCCCTAAGATAAATCCAAGTATAACGGTATGACTATGACCATAGCGATGTGCCATTGGAAGTAGCTCATCAATGGAAATGTACACCATGATTCCTGCGACAAATGCTAACAACGAAGAAAGTAAAGCGGAAGATAAAAACGGCAGAAGGATAACAAATCCAATCACTGCACCAACAGGCTCTGCTAAACCAGCTAAAAACGAGTATCGGAATGCCTTCTTTCTATCGCCTGTGGCATAAAAAATCGGCACAGAAACCGAAATACCCTCAGGGATATTATGGATAGCTATCGCAAGGGCTATAATAACTCCGAGTCGTACATCACTCAGCGTCGTTCCAAATGTAGACAGTCCCTCAGGAAAGTTATGAATCGCGATAGCTAGTGCCATAAACAACCCGGTTCTCAGTAGGGTCTTATCTACTTTCACGGTAAGGACATCTGGCATCTCTTTGTAATGATGAGGGTTTCGTGATTCAGGAATCAGCATATCGATGAGTGCGATAAGCAAGATTCCAATGAAAAACACAATAACACTAGTGAATTGTCCGACTGTTATTATTGCTCTCGGTAAAAGTTCAACAAAGGAGACATAGATCATCACACCAGCGGAAAAACCTAAAGAGAACGAAAGGTAAATCGTCTTTGGTTTTTTAATAAAATAAGCAATGAGACTCCCTATCCCGGTCGAAAGACCCGCTAGAAGAGTGAGGAGAAACGCAAAGATGACTTGCTGTGATAACTCCATTCTTACCTCTTATATTCATCCTTTTAATAAGTGTTCGTAAAACGTTGAGCTACTGGTGTTTAGTATCTCCCGTATAATATTTTCTGTTGTTTTCCCGACACCTTTGATGGTGTCTAACTTATTAAGCATTGTTGACAATGGTTCTTGTACTTGTGAAAGCGAATACGCAGCGTATCCAAACGGTGATTTTTTCCCTTCAAGTTTCAACAAATAATCAAGATGCTCTAATATCACAATTACCAAATCGTTTTCACTGAGTATATCCTTAAAAAGTTCCGATGGGATCCGTTTCGGTATCTTGTACTGTTTCATGAGAGTATTAAAAGTCTGATGTAGTTGCGAATAATAATCTGGTATCGCTTCTCCCCATTTGCTTCCTTGGTAAATCATTTGATATTCTAACACGAGTTTTGAGTCATATTGCTGAAGGATATTCAAAAAAAATTCTTTTTGTTTTCCTTCTTTCAGTGTCATCCCACCAAAGATGATAAAATCAACTCCAACATCCAGCGCATCATGGATTGTTTTTTCCATTATCTCTCTGGTATCGGTAATAAAAGGAATAACGGGCAACAGAAACATACCACAAGCGATGCCATTGTCTTTAAAAAAAGAAATGGTTTCAAGGCGCTTACGCGGTGAAGCAACACCCGGTTCAAATATCCTGCTCATCTTTTCATTAGTTGAAGAAAAACTAAAACTTACAATCGCTCTACTATTTTCATTGATCTTTTTAAGAATATCGACATCTCGTTTCACTAGTGTTGACTTTGTAAGAATATGAACAGGTAACTTTTTTTCAGAAAGAAGCGCAAGCGTTTTACGGGTCAACTCGTATTTCTCCTCAATGGGCTGATAGCTATCGCCAACACCCCCACCAACCATGACATACCCGCGTTTGAACGGGGTACGTTTTCTTTTTGGATCTAACTCCCGACGTAAAACTTCCAAGGCATTGATTTTCACCACAACATCGCTGCCAAACTCACCTTCAACATAATATCCTTCTGCACGGCCATCACAATAGACACAATTATGTGTACAACCTCGATAGAGATTCATACCATATCTTGAGAGAAACCACGAATCGATTTTCTTATGTTTACGAAGAATCGATTTTGCTTCAATCTCCTTAACGACCAAAAACTCCACCAACCACCTCAAACATAATATGTCCTATACGTTCTTCATAATCGTTTGTTTCAGTTTCGTGATTCGGTCACGTAACGCAATCGCTTTTTCAAAATCAAGGCTATCCGCAGCGGAACGCATCTCTTGTTCCAAATTCACAATAATCGCAGGGATATCCTTGCGAGGGATA
>CAYGVY010000126.1:0-4211 GCA_964353435.1 uncultured Thermoplasmatales archaeon
ACTTGTACCCCTGTTCGGTTCCTTTAGATTTCATATGTTTGCCACAGGTTGGACACACCGGGTTTTCTGTTTTCACCAATAGCGTGATGAGATGTTTGACCGCGAGTTTTTCCAAGTTAATCGTGAGCGGGTGTTCACGGACGCCACCGTATACTTCAACGTGGTCACCAACATGTAATCCTCGAACAGTATTTCGGAATTCTTTGGTTGGCTCGTAGGCAGCACAAGGTATCGTTCCGGTTGGATCTTTTATGGTGAACAGAACGTGTCCCCCTTGAATCGTGAACGGATTCACGACGACCGATCCTTCAGTGATGACTGATTCAAAGGGCTGGATTTGTGCGATTTGTTTTTTTTGCAGATGATTATCGGTTCCTTGATTCGTTTCAAACAGGAGCCAGCTGTCCACTGGTTCAGATTTCACCTGTTTTGATGCGATGACAAGTTCGTCTACGTCATTACCTCGGATTCCGTAGAGGATAGGACAGGGTGAGTTCGGAACGATCCGGTTATGATGATTCCTAGCATCGTAGTTGTCAAACGTGCTTGGGCAGTCTGCATCCATCTGTTGCACAGATTTTAGATCGATTTGTCGTTTCGTTCCCCATCGCTTCTGAGGTCGATACGCAATAAGTTCGAAGGTTCTATCAAGCGGTTCCCAGGAGATCGCCGCGGTCGCACCAATCAGTCCTCGACCATTCTTGTATCCTTCGAACATCGCCTGTTGGTTGTGTAATATAATCTGCACTACATCAAGAGTGACAATCTTGGTGACGGCTTTCTGATACAAATCCACATCTGGTTTTTTTAAAAGCAGGACATATCCTGGATTTGTGTTCTCATCGTCAATGCGCGCTTGTGCGTCAACGGTTTCTTTCACTATCTTTGCAAGCTGTTTCTGTTCGTTTTCATCAAGTTCTTTGGTGAAGGTAAGTGAGCAGAACACGACCTGGCTATTGATTTCCCCGATTTTTCGTTTGATTTTCCCACCAAGTTGCCCAACATGGAGACACAAGGCTCCGTTTCCCCGTGTCTTCCAGGGGATATTTGGGTTTAATCGGACGAGACGCGGGTAGCCGATAATCTCATACTTCTTTGAGATTTTTTGAATGATGGTTCGTGCCACATACGTGGTACACCCACCAGTGGTTGAGTCCGTGTCGTCGACGCCTATCCAGATGGTTTTTCACCAAAAACGTTATTAGACAGGTCGTACTTTAAGTTTCATTACCTATGGATAGAACAGAACTCCTTGCAAATATCAGAGAATTTTTGGGGAGCGCGGGTTTTTCTGTCTCAGACCCGTACGCGATACGCCTCCCAGGTTTTGACCTAGTGGCAAGACGAGATGAAACCCTCCTCATCATTAAAGTCCTTTCGAACATTGATGGGTTGTCTGAGGATGTGGGAAATGAGCTGCGCGCTCTTGCGTGTCTGCTGAAGGCAACCCCGTTGCTGATTGGCGAGAAGAACGGCGTGAGCGTTCTTGAGGATGATGTGGTGTACTTCAGGTTTGGTATTCAGACGGTTACCTTATCGACGTTGAAAAATCATGTTCTCGAGGAAGTTCCAGTGCGGGCCTATGCAGCCCCTGGTGGGTTATACGTGAACCTTGATCCGGAAAAGATTCGAAGGTTGCGCCAGGAAAAAAATATTTCACTGGGAACGTTCGCACGTCATGTGCGCGTGTCTCGTCGGACCGTGCGGATGTATGAGGATGGAATGAGTGCGCGTATTGATATTGCTGATCGGATCGAGGATATGTTTGAACAATCGGTGACCACGCCAATTGATTTACTCAAGCCACTGATGGTAGAAACCGAGCGGTTACCGTCGTATCATAAAAAACAAGAGCATATGAAAGAATTCCAACGTGAAGTCTTTTCCTTACTTCAAAGTGTTGGGTACAAGATTATCCCCATGGATCGTTGCCCCTTTGAAGCATTAAGCAAAGAAAAAGAAAAAATTCTCTTAACCTGTGTACAAGAATATAATAAAAAACTTGTAGAAAAAGCACATTTCATTAGTAGTATTTCAAAAATAATAGAGAAGCATGCAGTGGTGTTTACCGATAAAGATGTCAGTAAAAAAAATGTGGAAGGAACTCCGATTATTATGAAGACGGAGTTGAAGAAAATCCGTGACCCCGAGGATGTGTTTACGTTAATTCTCGAGAGGATAACCGCTGAATGACCAAGATTTGCCTAACACAAACTTTTATAAATAAGATTATTATTCCCGAGAACTACGTTACCCTATGGAGTGACTAAATAATAAAGTTAGTCGATGATGTATCATGGCAGACAGCAAAACTGTTGAAGCAGTTCAGAAAGCAATCGAAGAATCCAAGAAACTGGAGCGGAAATTCAAACAATCGGTAGACGTGGTTATAAATCTGAAGAACATTGATATGAACGATGCGAAGAACCGTATCGAAGATGAAGTGATGCTCCCGCATGGACGAGGTATTGAAGCAAAACTCGCTCTCTTTGCAAGCGGTGACCTCGCGCTTAAATCCAAAACTCATGTTGACTTATTAATAAAACCTGAAGAAATCGAAGAACTTGCCAAAGACAAGAAGAAGTTTAAAAAGATCGCAGATGAGTATGATTTTTTTATTGCCGAGGCACCGTTAATGCCAACCATTGGTAAAACACTCGGTATCATCCTTGGTCCTCGTGGAAAAATGCCAAAACCAGTGCCACCAACTATTGATATCGTAAATATTGCAAAGAATCTGCGGAAAACTGTAAAGGTCCGATCTAAAACTACGAAAACCATTCATGCGACTGTCGGACGCGATGAAATGAGTACGGAACACATTGCAGATAATATTGATGCAATCCTCAAACGACTTGAAGGAAAACTTGAACGTGGGAAATTAAACATCGGCTCAGTGTATGTGAAGACTAGCATGGGGCCACCAATGAGAATACTCTGAAGGTGTCAAGATATGGCGCATGTTGCACAATGGAAGCATGGGGAGGTCGCGGAGATCACATCTCTGTTAACTCGTCATAAAATAATCGGCATCATTGATATTGGAGGTATTCCAGCTCCACAGCTTCAGCAGATGCGAGGGGGCATCAGAGCCAAAGCACAAATCCGATCTGCGAAAAACACGTTGATTTTAAAAGCATTAGACGAAGCTGAGAAGCAGGTGAAAGGCATCAGTGCGCTGAAAGCTGAGGTACATGGCCAAGCCGCAGTTATTGCCACTGATGTAAACCCGTTTGCTCTTTTTAGAGAAATCAAGGCGACGCGGAAAAACGCTCCTGCAAAAGGCGGAGAAACCGCTGCCCATGATATCGAGGTTCTCGAAGGGGATACCCCATTTAAACCAGGCCCGATCGTCGGAGAGCTTCAGAAAGTAGGAATCCCAGCCGCTATTTCAGAAGGAAAAGTCGTCATTAAAAGCGATAAGGTGCTTGTTGAGGCAGGGCAGAAGATTTCAAAAGATCTTGCACAAATGCTTTCTCGTATTGATATTTTCCCCATTGAACTTGGATTGAACTTACACGCTGTCTTTGAGAATGGCAGCATTTACCGACCGGATGTCCTTGATATTGACATGGACCGGTTCATGGGCCAGTTACGAACAGCATCATTCACTGCATTAACCCTTTCAATGGAGGCCGGGTGGGCAAACACCCAGACAATTCGTCCTCTGTTGACCAAAGCATATCGGAGCGCATACACCCTTGCGATGGAAAGGAACATTTACACCAAGGAAACAATGACGCCGCTCCTTGCCAAGGCGCATGCTACGATGCTGTCTGTTTCATCACAGGTTAAACCTGTTAGTAAAGAGGGTGAAAAAACCCCAACAAAGTAGGAGGAACAAGCCATGGAGTATGTATATAGTGCGATGCTTCTGCATTCCGCAGGCCAACCAGTTACCGAAGAGAATGTAAAGAAAGTTCTCACTGCCGCTGGAGTAAAAACTGATGCCGCACGAGTAAAAGCATTGGTTGCTTCACTCGAAGGTGTCAACATTGACGAGGCAATAAAATCTGCCACCGCCATCCCAGTCGCAGCACCTGCCGCAGCACCTGCTGAAAAGAAAGAGAAAAAGAAAGAAGAAAAGAAAGAAGAAGTTACTCAAGACGAAGCAGCAGCTGGACTCAGCGCCTTATTCGACTAAGAATGCAGTGGTTGTCATCATACAACCCTCTTCTTTTTGTTTTTTAACTCATTTTTTGGTAGACTAT
>CAYGVY010000127.1:0-4198 GCA_964353435.1 uncultured Thermoplasmatales archaeon
TCTATGCGCTGATGACCGACTCGCAGGACTGGTGGCCTGCCGATTACGGTCACTACGGGGGACTATTCATCCGGATGGCATGGCACAGTGCTGGTACCTACCGTATGGGTGACGGCCGCGGTGGTGCGGGATCTGGTAACCAACGCTTACCGCCGCTCAACAGTTGGCCTGACAATGTGAATCTTGACAAAGCGCGTAGGCTGCTATGGCCCATCAAACAAAAATATGGCAAAAAGATATCCTGGGCTGATCTAATGATTCTGGCTGGAAACTGTGCCTTGGAATCAATGGGTTTCAAGACTTTTGGTTTTGCTGGTGGACGTGAGGACATCTGGGAACCACAAGAAGATATCTACTGGGGTAGCGAGGACAAGTGGCTTGGTGATAAGCGCTACTCTGGTGAGCGGGACCTTGAGAATCCCCTTGCTGCTGTTCAGATGGGTTTGATTTATGTGAATCCGGAAGGGCCGAACGGTAACCCAGATCCAGTTGCTTCCGGTCGTGACGTCCGTGAAACCTTCGCACGTATGGCCATGAATGACGAAGAAACTGTTGCATTGATCGCTGGTGGGCATACTTTCGGCAAGTGCCACGGTGCAGGAAACCCAAAACATGTCGGCCCAGAACCTGAAAGCGCCCCCCTCGAAGAACAAGGTCTTGGCTGGAAGAGTAGTTTCCGCAGCGGAAAAGGCGGCGATACGATCAGCAGTGGCCTCGAAGGAGCCTGGAAGCCAAACCCAATAAAATGGGACATGGGTTATTTGAAAGTAATGTTCAAATACGAATGGGAACTTGTTAAAAGCCCAGCCGGTGCACATCAGTGGCTCGCAAAGGACGTAGCCGAAGAAGACATGGTGGTTGATGCGCACGACCCGTCGAAGAAACACCGACCGATGATGACCACGGCGGATCTCTCGTTACGTTTCGACCCGGTCTATGAACCAATCGCACGACGGTATCTGCAGAACCCTGCGATGTTCGCAGATGCTTTCGCCCGGGCGTGGTTCAAGCTGACCCACCGAGACATGGGGCCGAAATCACGCTATCTTGGTCCTGAGGTCCCGAAAGAGGACCTTATTTGGCAAGACCCAATACCCCCAGTTGATTATACGCTTATTGACGATAAGGGTATTGCTGACCTTAAGAGGAAGATTCTTGCCTCGGGACTGTCGATTTCAGAACTGGTTTCAACCGCTTGGGCGTCAGCGTCCACGTTCCGTGGTTCTGACAAACGTGGCGGTGCGAACGGAGCCCGCATACGTCTTGCGCCTCAAAAAGATTGGGAAGTCAACCAACCCGCACAACTTAAGAAAGTACTGCAAGCCCTCGAAAAAATCCAAAAAGAGTTCAACAGCGCACAAAAAACAAAGAAGAAGGTCTCACTCGCTGATGTAATTGTTCTAGGAGGATGCGCAGGTATCGAAAAAGCAGTAAAGAACGCAGGGCAAAATATCATTGTTCCCTTTTCACCAGGGCGTACCGATGCATCGCAAGAGCAAACCGATGCGAAGTCATTTTCTGTTCTCGAACCAAAGGCAGATGGGTTCCGCAATTATCTGAAAATCAAATACTCTGTATCAGCAGATGAACTCCTCGTCGATCGGGCACAACTGCTCACACTAACTGCTCCTGAGATGACGGTACTTATTGGTGGGATGCGCGTCTTGAATACCAACTTTGGTCATTCCCAGCATGGCGTCTTTACCAAACAACCAGAGACACTCACCAATGACTTCTTCGTCAATCTTCTTAACATGAATACGATATGGAAACCAACCTCAAAAGACCAAGACATATTCGAAGGTTATGATCGCAAAACTGGAAAACTGAAATGGACTGGCACCCGAGTCGACCTCATCTTTGGTTCGAACTCTCAGCTTCGAGCAATCGCTGAAGTCTATGCTTGTGACGACTCGCCAAATAAGTTCGTTCACGATTTCGTAGCGGCATGGAACAAGGTCATGAACGCTGATCGATTCGATTTATTACAAACATAATATAACCGAATATTCCTATTAACAACTAACAAGCATTGAAAGTGTATATACACCCAAAACACCGTGTCGATGGTGAAGACCTTCGAAGGGCTGCTTTTACTACAAGGCCTCCGATTTCCTGCGGGCTTTATAGTCATACTCCGTAATCCCTCCAGCGGCTTTGTTGAGGGATTGTTACCTGCGGGTGCTCAATCCCGACAGGAGCACCTCTTCATTTTTTTCTCCTGTTGGAATCACTCGAAAAATTGACGAAAATTGATTTTTCTTCTGTTGCGGAAAAAAGTGGGATTCGTACTCGAAAAGTATTTATTTATGATGATTTCAGGTTTGTTATTTTCCGGTATGCGACTAAAATCTCAGTCACAGTAATGTTCTTAACCTTGGAAGAAATGCCCCATCTTGAAGTGACGATGGCGAATAAAACACTTGTGGCATACTTTACAAAAGGCGGAGCTTCTGAGGAATATGCCAAGATTATCGCGGAGACGCTCACAACAAATGGGCATACTATTGAGCTAAGCAATCTTGCTCATGACATCCCTGACGTCACAGCTTTTGACACGGTCGTTCTTGGGACAGGCGTGCGAATGTTCCGAGTGTACAGCCGATGGAAGAAAGTCCTGAAACAAAAACCGCTCAGCAGTAAAAATCTGTTCATGTTCTTGTCAAGCGGAACGGCGATTGAAGAACCTACCAAGGCCGTCGAAAAATTTTTACATCCATTAGTAGAAAAGTATAATCTCAAGCCCAAGTCCCTGGTTTCCTTCCCGGGAAAGATCCCCGAAAAATGGGCTAAGCTCGATGGTAAAAAAGAAACGATGAAACCTGAGATGGCCGAAGTATGGGCTCAGGAGATTGCCCGTCAGGTTAAAAGTAAATGAGCCTAAGGTGTATTGTTGATAATAAAATTTTAAGACATTTCAAGGAAGATTGAATCGCCTTTTTATGAGTCACTTATTTTTTATTCAGATTTTTTGCAAATGTTTCAGCATGTTTTAGATCTTCAGCGTTTGGTCTTCCTTTATTTATTCCACCAAACAATTTCAGGAAACTATTAGTATTAAAACCAGGACACATGAATTCATCAACGATCGTGTATCCTTTCATTTGTAGTTTTTCCTTTAATGCAGAGTGGGCTTTGACAATATAATCGTTAACATGCCCTCCATCGACCGCAAATGCTGGTGCTCCACAGGTGGAGAAAAGAAATGTTTTTTTGTCGGTAACCTGTGACAATGAATCAGCAAGGACAAGAAGAGCCGAATGGTGTTTTGAACCATAAATCCCTGAGCCGAAACCGATAAGATCATACTCTTGAAGCTCTGCAGGATGTATTTGTTGTGGTGTTTTTATGGGTGCATCAAGAACTTTTGCCATCACCTGCGCTATTTTTTCTGTGTTTTTATGATGATATGAAAACACGATTACAAGGGTTTTCATTGGAATTCCAAGAGATTATGTTGTTTTTTTCATTTCACGATGGAGCCACAAGACTGTACCAATAACAAGAGGAATTCCGAAGATGATAACCATCCAAATGATTACCCATAAGTAAGAGTAGACGAGATAATCAAATGTCCACGATGCAAATGGCACATTCCAGTTACCATCGAGATACACCTTGATGATGAACCCGATATTGATCAAGAAAGTTATTGCCCCTCCTCCATCCCTGCTTCTCGACTGTTTACCGAATAGATGACCATGCCGATATTCATGTCGTTCCTGAGTAAGTAATTTTTTCCACCATAAGAAAAAGATAGCTAATGCTGTAATAATTAACGGGATGCCAATGAAAACAATTTCCCAGAAAATCATATGTAACAAAAAAGTTACAAGATATCCCATGTTCCATAAATTCAGACTTCCAGGAATGAGACTAGTTGCTTGCGCATCTCCAACGAACCATAAAAAGACAAGAATTGCTCCGGTTACAGCTAAAATAGCCACTACAACAAATACCACAAGCATCTTCAAATGTATTCTCAAGAATTTTTTCCAGATCTTTTCACTAGACTCTGATCCATTTTCCATCATAATAAATTCTCCTCACCTTTTAATCCTATAATACTATTGAAGGTTTGTATTTATTCTACCTATATAACTATTTTTATTATATGAGTGTTGCCCGTAAATTAGGTTTTTCGGGAGAGAGTCCATATCGTTTTCTTGCTTACCAAAAACGGGATGGACGTCTCACC
>CAYGVY010000128.1:0-4163 GCA_964353435.1 uncultured Thermoplasmatales archaeon
CTATGTCAGAGCCACCGATTTCTTGTACCGCAGTTAAAATCAATGATTTTGTCCTTTTTGACGCTTGTTTTGATGAAGAAGTCATCGCGGACGTGCGGTTAACGGTTGCCACGGACCATAACGGTGATATTCGGGCGATGCAGAAAGGGCTTTCCGGCAGTTTTTCCAGGGACGAGATACAAAAAGTTATAAAAGGAGCTCTGGATAACGGGAAAGAAATACGAAAGAAGTTAATGGAAGTTACTTCATCGTAAGTACAGGGAAATACCATGTCAAAACGTACGAAAAAAGTTGGCACATCCGGTCGTTTCGCAGAGCGATACGGTGTAAAATCACGAAGCATGATCAGAGACGTGGAAAGCCAGCAGAAACTCCGTCACGAGTGCCCCCGGTGCGGTCAGAAAGCAGTGCAACGAACGAGCACAAGTATTTGGGAATGCAAGAAATGCGGCAATATCTTTGCTGGTGGTGCCTATATGCCATCCACGCCCCCCGGTGTGACCGCAGAACGAATCCTCAAGGGACTGCCTGTCGAGTTACCTACTGAAGAGGAATCCAAGTGACCAGGTATAAGTGTGGTTTGTGTAAGAAAGCAGTGCAGTTCGATGTGAAAAACATCGGGATGCAATGTCCGTATTGCGGAAGCAAGGTATTTTATAAAGAGCGGCCAACTGTTGCAAAACGCATCAAAAGCGTATGACGAACCGAGCACGATTCCTTTTTCATTTTCCTTCTTCTCAGGATGCTTGTGTCGTTGCACAATCGCTTTCTCCAGAGATACAACATAAGATTCCAAAATCAAATGTCTCTTTTTCTGTTGATAAAAAGACCCTTAAGGTTACCATTGAGTCTGAGGATGTCAGCTCTCTGAGGGCAGCGTGTAACTCGTATTTACGGTGGATTTCGACTGCGCTTTCGGTAAAACAAATTGTTTAAACCTGGATTGTTTCGTCTCGTCCAGGTCCAATGGAGATAAGTGTTATGGGGACGTCTGTTTCTTTTTCGATGAATCTCAGGTAGGTCTGTGCTTCTTTCGGTAGCTCAGCGAATGTCGCGATTTTCGGATCGATGGTTTCCCATCCTTTGAATTCTTTATACACAGGTTTACATGTTGCAACGTCTTCGATGTTTGCGGGGAAGTAATCTATTCGTTTTCCATCAAAGGTGTATTGTGTGCAGATATATGCTTGTGAAAGTCCGCTGAGGACGTCGAGTTTAGTGATTGCTAGTTTCGTAATCCCAGATATCATGCAAGAATGTTTTAGAACGACTAGATCAAGCCAGCCGCATCTTCGTAGCCTGCTGGTAGTAGTGCCGAATTCATGGCCGACTTGTTGGAGATGTTGCCCGGTTTTATCAAGGAGTTCTGTTGGGAACGGTCCTTCACCGACACGAGTGGTGTAAGCTTTGACGATCCCGATAATCTCATCGATGTGTTTTGGTCCGATACCGGTGCCGATGGTACATCCACCCGCGATTGTATTTGACGAGGTCGTGTAAGGATAGGTGCCATAATCCACATCAAGCATGGTTCCCTGCGCGCCCTCTAGGAGGATGTTTTTCTTTTTCTGTATCGCATTGTTCAGTTCAATATGGGTAGTGGTGATGTAATCTTTGAGTAGTTCTCCATATGCGCTATAGGTCTCAAGGATTTCTTTTCCATCAAGTTTGGTTTTGATGTCATAGATATCAATCATCTTTTGTTTTATAGGCAGGATTCGGTCAAGTAATCGTTGAAGTTTTTCTTTCTGGGTGATATCAATTGCTCTGATTCCGTTGCGTGCAACCTTATCACTATAACACGGTCCGATGCCTCGCTTAGTGGTCCCGATTTTCTTATCACCAAGGTATTGCTCCTCGGCACCATCCAGGATTTTATGGTACGGCATGATGATGTTGGCACGGTCACTGATATATAGTTTCGGTGTAATCCCTCGTCGGGTGAGCTCATTAATTTCTTGAATCAGGATTTCTGGGTCGATGACCACACCATTACCGATGACTCCGGTTTTTCCCTGAATGACGCCAGAGGGTACAACATGGAGTTTGTAGATTTCTTCGCCGACTTTAATGGTATGGCCAGCATTATTGCCACCTTGAAAACGTACCACATAATCCACATGTTTTGAGTAGTAGTCAACAACCTTTCCTTTCCCTTCATCGCCCCACTGAGTACCAATCACTAACGTTACGGTCATGGTCTTCCCTCATTTGGCAATAGAAAAGAGCTAGATAAAGATAATGACTAGTGGGATGCTACGATGATATGTATCTTTGGTGGTGTATTCAAATGTCGTTTCACCGCACATGCATCTGCTGCCTTCACCACCGCGTTTTTGTATTTGTCAGGAAACTCCCTTGGAACATGAATGTCAATACGAATGTTTTCCACCAGATGCGTCCCAGAATTCCTCTGTATACTTGCAGTCAGCCTCATATTCTCCGTCGGAATGTTATTCTTCTGACAAAAACTCATCACATAATATCCTGTACATGTACCTATAGAGGCAAGAAACAGCTCAAAGGGCGACGGGGCAGACCCTGCTCCCCCCTCAGCAACTGGTTGATCAGTCCTCACCACTAACCCATTGAAATTTGCCTCAACTCTTTTCCCACCAGGAAATGTAATCACCATATCCATACGATATACCTCTTTTCAAGGGATTCTTCTGTATTCAACATATCCTAAAGGATTATCAACTTTTTCGAAAACCTCCTCTAAAAAAGGATATTAACACGAGATTTCATCGATCATTGGAAGCAGTTGTTTATCCTTAAATCCACGCTGCTGAATCGCACTACTTGGACACGCGCTCACACATGTTCCGCACCCTTGACACAACCCTTCGTTGATCTTCGCATGTATCACTTTTTTGCCGTTGATTTCTTCTTCGATTCGCTCAATCGCGTTATACGGACACACCGAAATACAAATACTGCACCCGCTGCAGAGATCATCATCAACAAACGCCACATTCGGTTCTGCCTTCAAAGTAGGTTTACACAGAATCGTTGCTGCACGCGCTGCAGCAGCCTGCGCCTGATAAATCGACTCGCTGATAAACTTCGGCACATGACAGTTCCCGGCGACAAACACACCACGCGTCGAAAAATCAACAGGTCGCAGCTTCACATGCGCCTCAAGGAAGAATCCGTCGTCGTTCACCGGGACCTTCAGCAGCTTGCCTATCACCGGGTTGTCAGGATTCGGCTGCAGTCCGGTCGAAAGAATAAGATGATCCGCAGGTATCTTTAACAGTTCCCCCAGCATTGGTTCATGAATCTTTACAACAAGCCCGTTCTTCGCCTCGACCTCTGGTTTTTTCTCAGGATCATACTGCAGGAACATTACACCTTTTTCCCGTGCGTCTTTATAGAATTTTTCTTTAAACCCGTAGGTCATTAAATCGCGATACAAGAGAAACACTTCAGCTCGTGGGTTCAACTCTTTGATCTTCAGGGCGTTTTTTACCGCCTGCATGCAACAAATCCTGCTGCAGTACGGCCGTTTCTCATCACGGGACTCCACGCACTGGATCATCACGAACGTCTCCCCATCATGGATATCTTCTTTTGTGCTTTCACTAAGATTTTTTTCCAGCTCTGATTGTGTTAACACCCGGGGATCTTTTCCGTAATGATATGTGTGTGGTTTGTATTCGTCAGCACCAACAGTCACAATGATCACGCCATGAGAAAACGGTACGACCTCTGTCGGTGTTTGAATCTCAGATTCGTAGCTCCCCACATACCCCTTTAAGGATTTCACCTGTGAGCCGGTATATACCTTTATAAAAGGATGCTTCTGAACCTTCTCAGTCATTTCCTTCAGCAATCGTGGGATGTCAAGATCATCTACGGTATAGTACACCTTATGTAAGTACCCACCAAGCTGACGTTCTTTTTCTACTAAAACAGTCTCATATCCCTGATCAGCAAGAGATAATGCCGCAGTCATACCTGCGATCCCACCACCAATGACCAATGCCTTCTGTAAAACAGGGATTTCAGCTTCTTGGATCGGTTGTAAAAATCGAGTCTTTGCAACTGTCATTGAGATTAACTGCTTTGCTTTTTCTGTTGCTTTAGTTGGTTAATCCATATGAACCCAAGAACACTGCTCTCGAATATTTGTCATCTCTAACAAATATGGATTCAACCCC
>CAYGVY010000129.1:0-4153 GCA_964353435.1 uncultured Thermoplasmatales archaeon
GGTTTTGTCTCAATAATCAACAGACGCTCTGCCATACCTTGCATTCTACCAATTTTTACCCAGGTGGCTTTGCAGAATATCTCAGAGTCCCAGAAATCAATGTTGATCGAGGAGTGTTTGTTCTCCCTAAAGAAATGTCTTATGATGAAGGTGTCTTTATCGAGCCACTCGCCTGTGTTGTAAGAGGTTTGAAAACAGCTGAGATGAAACCAGGGCAAATTGTACTTGTACTCGGCAGTGGCATCTCAGGTTTACTTCAAATAAAATTAGCCAAGGCCTGGAAAGCAGGAAAAATCTTGGCAACCGATGTCGAGGAATATCGGTTGAAAGCAGCAAAAAAGTTTGGTGCAGACGCAGTCATACACGCCAAAGACGATGTACCCGAGCAAGTCAAAAAACACAACGACGGAAAACTCGCAGACCTTGTAATACTCTGCACAGGTGTCCCATCAGCAGTAAAGCAAGCCTTAAAATCTGTTGATAGTGGTGGTACCATTCTTTTCTTTGCACCAATAGAACCTGGAGTAGAAATACCGTTCCCGTTGTTTGATCTGTGGAACAAACAGATAAAGATGGTTTCTACCTATGCTGGAAGCCCAGAAGATATCAACAGTGCCATTGACCTCATTAAATCAAAAAAAGTCAACGTTGTCGACATGATCTCACATAAACTTCCTCTTTCAGATGCGACAAAAGGATTTCTGCTCGTAGCAAAAGCGCAAGAGTCCATGAAAGTGATTCTTGAGCCGTAGAAATAAAAACTCAAGTCCCTTCCTATCAAAAGTTTATAATTATGCAATTTATTCCTGTCTATAATGAAAACGCTCAAAGCTATCTGGCAACTCATGCGACTAGAACACGGAGTGATGCTTTTCATCGCAATAGTAATAGGCTCTCTTATTTCGCAAAAAACACTTTATGATAACACGAATCTGCCGCTTGTGAATATTTTTCTTACATTCTTTACGGCGCTCTTTTTAGAAGCAAGCACCTTTGCACTCAATGATTACTATGATTTGGAGATCGATAGAATCAACAAAAGAACAGACCGTCCGCTTGTTCGAGGTGATATTTCCCCAAAAACAGCCTTATACCTTTTTTATATCTTATTCCCGCTTGGTCTTGTGTGCTCCTTTTTTGTGAATATGACGTGTTTTATCATTGCTCTTGTTACCGCCTTAATATCGGTCTTGTATGACATTAAAATGAAGAAAATCAAATTGGTTGGTAACTTTTACATCGCCTATATTATGGCGATACCATTTATTTTTGGAGGAGCAACAGTACTCGGAAACAATGCATTTTCTTTTGGGACAATTAACCCAGCAATCTACGTTGTAGCACTTATTGCTTTTCTTGCTGGGGCTGGTAGAGAAATCATGAAGGATGTCATGGATTTTGAAGGGGATCAGAAGAAAGGAGTCAAATCGTTTCCCCGGTACATCGGCATCCGTGCCTCGAATGGTATCGCAGCTGTCTTCTACATTCTTGCGATTGCTCTGAGCTTCATGCCGTTCTTTTTACAAGGTTTTGGTGTGTACTATCAGAACATAACATATTTTATCCTCGTTTTTATCACTGATACGATGCTGCTGAGCACCTCTCTTCAACTGGTGATCAAGAAACAACCGAATATGAAATTTCATCGAAAATATACGCTTGTCGCAATATTCATCGGGCTTCTCGCTTTCCTTGTGGGAGCTTTTATAGGAGGATGAAGAACCATGTATCAAAGTGATTTAGTTGGCGTTGCAGCAGTCTATATTTACGTTGCTGTCCTTATCGTATTTACCGAAAAAGTTTTTTCAAAAAAATACCCGGTGCAGAGCAGGAAATTCCTCCATATCATGACCGGGAATATCGCGTTCATCCTTCCGTTGTTTGAGACGCGGGAGATCATGGCGTTTGTTGCTGCGGGCCCTTTCATTCTCTTTACATTTTTAATGAGCCCGTACTCACCGATCAAGTCAATGCGGGGGAAAACCTCTGAGGCAGGACACGGGCTAGGGTTGGTGTACTATGCGATCACGTGGACGATGCTCGCCTATGCATTTTTTGATCATCGAGAAATCATTGCGATGGGGATCCTTGCGATGTCGTATGGTGATGGTCTTGCGTCGCTGATAGGTATCAAATACGGGAAACGGAAATATTGTGTCTTCAAAGATACGAAAAGCTATGTTGGTTCCATAGCGATGTTTGTGTGTACGTTTCTGTTGCTGGTTATTGCATTGCTGTTTTATGCGGAGCCGGTAACGACTCGAGTTGCAGTATATTTACTCTGCATGGCAGGAGTCGCCACGATTGTAGAAGGTATCACACCGCTTGGTCTTGATAATCTCTCGGTGCCGTTTGTTGCTGCGATGATGTATTGGTTTTTCCTGGTGGGATGACATGCGACTCATCATTGTTGATGGTCTTGATGGTGTTGGGAAAGATACGCACGCTCGGTTAATCAAGGATCGGTATGAGAAAAAGGGAGAGAAAGTGATTGTTCGTTCTCATCCGGAATCAGATAACTTCTACGGACGGACTGCGAAAAAAGCGCTACTTGGTCAAGGGAAAATCAATCGACTGAAAGCATCGTTGTTCTATGCACTGGACGTCATGTATTCGTTGCGACGGTACTATCGGAGACCGACCTGTGATACATTGATCATGGTTCGGTATCTGATGGGGACTGCATATCTGCCACGACGATTGACAAAAACCGGGTATCGGTTTTTCGAAAAACTGGTTCCTACCTCAAGGTACATGTTTTTTTTAGATGCGACACCCGAGGAGTTGGTCGAGCGTATTAAGCAGCGAAGTGAAACCGAGATGTTTGAGACACAGGAAGCGTTTCTGAAGGTACGGGCAAAAGCGTTAGATTTAGTGCAGGGCTGGTATATTATCAATACCGGTCAATCGATAGAACAGACCTATTGTGCTATTGAAAAAGTATTAGATGAGCTTGACAGAAAACCTGTTTCGCATCTTATTAGGCCTGTGGTCTAGTGGTTATTAATCCATAAGGAATATCCAAAAAATAGGCATAATTTTTGATGAATTTTTTACCAAGCGTTCCTACCAGGCATCACTATTTCCCGTATATCCGCATACACCCATCCGTGGTGAATTCACCACAGGAAGAAGCATATCCTCGCCGCACTTATGTTTCTTCGAACATTTTTCACACAGAAACCCTTGGCCCTCATCAAGACATTGGGTACAAACTGCTTTTGCAGGTTTACCACAGGAGGTGCACAAATAATCAAGAAGATTATTTCTAGCAAGAACCTCTATTTTCTTTAGATTTCCCTGTCGTTCTGAGATGAACATCATATCAAGCTGCGTGGTTGATCCAAAATCATATTCATGCATGAACTTAATACCAGGTGTTAAGACTGAATATAATTTGGAGCTCATGGTCTTGATTGGCTGCGCTTTGCCGAAGATATCTGACCATAGTGAATCTACGCCTTCGGTCTGCTGTTCATATCGTACATTGTTGATGGTAAACGCACTGAGATGATCACAACATTCCAACCAGAGATCACGTAAAAACTTATCAACATCTTTTAGTGTCAAGGATGCTTTCGTTTCAAAGTAAACAAAAAATGGTCCTGCCTGCGCACGAAGAAGGAAAACCTTCCATTTCTTTTCTTCCTTTTCTTGAATCTTTTTACGTTCATTACAAGACTGCAGATGCCGTGACATCGCAGCAGAAGAAAACGTCTTGTTGCAAAACTTACATAATCCTTCAGATTTCAATTTCATTGAATCACTTCTCCATACCCACCTTTGTCTAGGCTGATTCGTTTGATTTCAAATTTTTTTCTTTTCCTTCATTCTTTACTGTCAATCAAATAATATCAGTGGCACCAAGAAGCTGTGCAACAACATCATCAAGACCCGGGACTGTATCGAATTTTTTCACTTCTGAAGGAGATATCCACTGGTACTCTTCATGCTCCCAATCGACACGAACCAGTTCTTTTGATTCAATATGAAATAGAAACGGATACACAATCCAGTCGTATCTTCTCCCATCATAGGTATCAGAAAATTCAATGGGTTCTGCTTTCCGAACAAGCTCCAACGCATCCACACCAATACCTGCTTCCTGCCGAATTTCTTTTAGAGCGGTGTCATAGGGATCCTCGAGTTCCTC
>CAYGVY010000130.1:0-4140 GCA_964353435.1 uncultured Thermoplasmatales archaeon
ATCGCAACCAGGGGACCATGTAATATTTCTTATAACATGCTCCAGCGAAACGATGTTGGAATTGAATGTTATTGGCCTCCAAATTTTTGTACGATTATAGATAATACAATCCAAGGAAATTCTTTTTGTGGAATCTACTGCATTGAGAGTAGTCAGCCATGCATTCCATTACAACAATATCTTTCATAATACCGATGGAGTTAGTTTGAGTGGTAGGATAATTAACGCAACCTTTAACTGGTGGAGGAACAGACGATAGGCCAAGTGGAAACGGTCCCAGAAGTGGAGATTCAGTTGGCGACGGTGTTGCTTATGATCCGTGGTTGAATGAAACAAATCCAAATGCTGGAAGATAGGGATAATTTCCAGGTAATTATAAGGTTGTAATTACTTTATGTGCAAAATCTCGAAATAATAAATATTTAAATAGTAAAGCTTCATATATAAGTAGAATAAATTAGGGGATAATATGAAAAAAATAATCTTATTCGTGGTAACGGCGGTTCTTCTTGTTTCGCCGTTTGTAGCAGCATCAACTATGACATCCTCAGAGGAAACATATCCTGGGGGAGATATGCCAAAAACAACCTCGGATTTTACTCATACTGTTTTTATCGAAGAAGGAGTTACTACCTGGTGTCCAAACTGTCCAAATGCAGCAAAGGCACTCTATTCTCTGTATAACACCTCAGAGGACCCCTTCTATTTTGTTGCTTTAGTAACAGATAAAAATCCAATTGCACAAAATCGTTCTTGGTGGCATTACCTAGAATATGCAATCCCAACGATTTTTGTTGATGGTGGATTCAGTCAGTTAGTAGGAAAATCGCCAGAGTATCGCTCATATATTGAAGGAGCTGGTGCAAGAACCGTGCATCCTTTAGAACTTATCACGACTGTTACAGGCCATGGGGACGCAACGTTAGATATTACGGTGACGGTGAAAAACACTGGTTCTAAACCATACCTTGGGTATGTCAGATCATATGTTACAGAGATTGTCTCACGATGGAATGACCAAAAAGGAAATCCCTTTAATTTCGGGTTCCTTGATTATGCGATAATAAACGTAATATTCCTCGCACCGCAGCAATCACGAACATATACTATGACTTGGGATGGCGCGGCAAATCATAGGGGCATTACCTTCCCAGATATCGTTGACAACAACATTATGGTGATTACAACGGTCGCTCATTGGCAGCCCCATCTTGTCGCAAAAGTAGAATCCATTGGTACACATTTTGCGTTCTACGTTGATCAAACAGTTGGAGCATCGGTAGAATAAACCAGGATATTTGCTTACGACCACAAGAGTGTATTTATCAACAGATACGAGAGGGAACGTATTTATAATCCATCTTTATTTGTGCACACTTAACAGAAGCTAGTATCTCGAGTGGAATTATGAGTACAGACCGATACAGAAGACAAACCCTAGTTAAGGAGTTGGGTCAGAAAGGCCAAGAGCTGCTAGCAACAAAACATGCGATTGTCATCGGCGGTGGAGGACTAGGGAGCCACAGTGCAAACCTGCTTGTACGCATGGGTATCGGAAGCATTGATATTATTGATGATGACATCGTTGATATCACCAATCTCCATCGAACAACAGTGTTTTCAGAACATGATGTCGGGAAATCAAAAGCATTGATTCTTCAGGAGAGACTACAATCAGTGAACACAAAGGTGCGGGTGAAAGGAATAAACCAGAAAGTAACATCAGAAAATATCTGGTCTCTCATACAACATGCTGATGTGATTATTGATGGCACCGATAGTGTACCGCTTCGTTTGCTTATCAACGAGGTATCAATACACCATAACATCCCCTGGGTCTATGCAGGGGTCTATGAGACGGTTGGGATGGTGATGGGGATTCTCCCAAAAAAGACACCATGTTTCCAGTGTATCACCCAGGACATCCCCGAGCCGAGAGCTCAAGAGATACCTGTGCTCGGGAGTCTTCCGGCGACGATTGCGGCTATCCAATGTAATGAGACAATTAAATTACTTCTTGGGAGACAACCAGCAGGATTACTCATCTACGATGTGTGGAACCAATGTTTTGACACCATGGATATTAAAAGAAATCCATACTGCACAATGTGCGGAAAAAAGAAAAAATAAATTAAGAGAAAGGACGAATACAATGAAGATCACGGTCAGGGTGTTTGGACGATACAAAGACATCACCAAAAAAGACACTATACAACTGAATATTGGAGAGGGAAACACACTAGGTGATGTTATTGACTGCTTCGTTAAACAATATCCTGCCACAGAAAAAGATAAGAGTCGTATGATGGCGTCAAAAAATAAGATGTATGCCTCATTCGATACCACGATTATTGAGGGAGATGAAATTACTCTTTCTCCACCAGTGGTCTCAGGAGGATAGAATACATGAAAATGTATCGATATTTTACACTCCTCATAGTCTTTGTTGTTTTACTCCTTAGTGTTACCTCAGTTATTGCGGAAAACCAGGTGATTGTAGATTTCTATTATTCTGAGTCCTGCGGTTCCTGCAAACTAGCTATTACTATCATCGATAATATAACCACTCACTATGCGGAGAATTACTCAGGAAAAGTAATTATCCAAAAAAAAGAAGTGGGTTCCAATGCAACCAATCGCAATGAAATGCATGCTCGAAAACTCAGCTTTCCATCCGTGATAATCAACAATGAAACAAAAATTCCTGAAGCAAATCTGACTTACAAGGATTTAACGAAGAGCATCGATGAGTACATCGCGAATATTGATAATCATACAAAATATGACGAGAATGTGATTTACCTTCCGTGGATCGGACCGGTGAATCTTACTAGTCTTTCTCTTCCCGTATTGACAATTGTGTTAGGGGGGTTGGATAGTTTTAACCCATGTGCATTTTTTGTTTTATTCATTCTTCTTAGCCTCTTGGTGTATCTCAGATCCCGGTGGAAAATACTTCTTGTTGGTGGAATTTTTATCTTTTTTTCGGGGTTGTTTTACTTTTTTTTCATGATTGCCGTACTTACTACCATTCAACTAATTCAGATCCTTATTATTTCTATTATCGCGGGGTGTATTGCGGTGATTCTCGGAGTATTAAATATAAAGGATTTCTTTTTGTTCAAACAAGGACCATCGACAAGTATCTCTGAGGAAAAACGGAAAAAAATCTTTAAAAAAATGCGTGACCTTATCCATAACACGTATCTTCCGGGAGTTCTTGGTGGCACGATTTTCCTTGCAGTTACGGTGAATCTCTATGAGCTCCTCTGCAGTCTTGGATTTCCACTTGTCTATGCAACTAGACTTGCCGCAGAACATCTCCCTGCAATTGATTATTATCTGTACATCCTTTTGTATAATATTATTTACGTAATTCCGCTCATTATCCTTGTCCTTGTGTTTGCGCTTACCCTTGGGACTATGAAATTATCGGAGTGGCGGGGTCGACAACTTAAATTGTTCTCCGGTGGCATGTTATTTTCCATGGGTATTATTCTTATCATAAATTATATGATTCTTGAAAAATTTTTTACCCCAATCGCCATTATGATAGGAAATATATTTGCTACTCTCTTGATTTCATTTATCTGGAAAAAATACAAGAAAGAACCAGAGGGGAAGTCAGATGATGAACAGCCATCTAAAGAGAAAGTGTAATTAGAGTATTCGTACCGGAGAACCGAATTTTTTTTAATATATCGACGGTGCTAGGTATAAACCGTAAAGCCCCTTTCCGTTACTTAAAAAAATCACGTATTTCTTTTTGGAGTTTCAAGAATAGATGATCAATAACCGTTTCTATTTCTTTTGACAATCCCATTCCATGCGAAACGTCTCGTGGCTGCACCCCAAAAATAACGAGTGTCTCGGGAAGCTCTTTGAGTGCTTGTGATAAACGAAGAAGGTTTAAAAAATCAGGGTCATGGGTTGACATCATCACTGGTTTTTTTTGACTTTGAATGTCTTTTAAACTAAACACTCGGGCCTCACCTGGTCGTCCTTTGAAATCAACAGCATCGATAAGCAGAACAGTATCAAATTGTGCAAGGAGATGAAGCAGGTTCATCCCGCCTGTGCCACATTCAATGAATTCGATGTTTTTCGGGAACTCTTTCTTTCGTTTCACCAATAGCTCAA
>CAYGVY010000131.1:0-1157 GCA_964353435.1 uncultured Thermoplasmatales archaeon
TACAATTTATTACTGAAGCATTTAACGTAGAGGTCGTAGAATGAGAATCAAAGAGCGAAAGAAAATGTACGGCAGGAAAATAGGATGCGAACAATGTGGCAGAAAACGCGGGATCATACGACGCTATGGACTTCATCTCTGCAGACAATGCTTCAGAGATAAAGCAGAAGAACTGGGTTTTAAAAAATACGATTAGAGGTTGTTGAAGATTATGTTAAACGATCCATTGGCAGACGCATTATCAATCATCAGAAACGCAGAGATGCGAGGAATCCATAAATGTATTATCCGACCCTCATCAAAACTCGTTGGCGGGGTCCTAAATCTCTTAAAAGAGAAAGGATATCTTGGCTCCTTCGAGTACGTCGAGGACGGAAAAGCAGGCATCTATCAAGTGGAACTCCTGGGGAGCATCAACAACTGCGGTGTCATTAAACCACGCTACCCTATCAAAGTCCAAGAGATGGATAAATGGGAGGCGCGGTATCTCCCCGCACGTGATTTCGGGTTACTCATCCTCACAACCACCGAGGGTATTATCGCTCATGACGAAGCACGAAAGAAAGGCATCGGAGGAAAACTCCTCGCGTATGTGTACTAAAGAGTGAGATTCATATGGTAAAGACAGCTGAGATAAAAGAAGAAATCAAAATCCCTGACGGCGTACAGATCACTGTTGAGGAGAAAACCGTTCACGTGAAAGGTCAAAAAGGAGCGATGTCAAAGCTCCTCTCAAATCCTAAGATAAATCTTGCGGTTAACGGCAACATCATACAGGTCTCGTGTTCACAGTCACCTCGTCGAAAAGAAAAAGCATTGATTGGGACATACAAAGCCCATATCAGAAACATGATCAAGGGTGTTACACAAGGGTACGAATGTAAGATGAAAACAGTGTTCTCCCATTTCCCTATAAAAAACAGTGTTGAAGGAAATCAACTAGTGATTCAGAACTTCCTTGGAGAGCGATTCCCTCGAAGAGCAGATATCCTTGAAAATGTTAAAATTGAGGTTAAAGGAGAAATCCTCATACTCACCAGCATCGACAAAGAGAAAGTAGGACAAACCGCAGCGAATATCGAACGGGCAACCAAAGTGAAAAACAGAGATATCCGGGTGTTCCAAGATGGTATCTATATTGTCAAGAGAGGGTAAAC
>CAYGVY010000131.1:1257-4137 GCA_964353435.1 uncultured Thermoplasmatales archaeon
CCGAAGAACTGGCGACGCCCTACAGGATATACTTCAAAACTACGCATTAACTTGAAGTATCGACCAAGTAAAGTACGCGTAGGTTTCCGCGCACCAAAGATGGTTCGTGGATTACACCCGTCTGGTTTTGAAGAAGTGATGATTCACACGGTTAAAGAACTTGAGACGATTGATCCGAAGAAACAGGCGGTGCGCATTGGCGGCACCGTTGGCACGAAGAAACGTCTAGATATTGCGAAACGAGCCGGTGAATTAGATATAAGAGTTTTAAACATGAGGGAGTGACCATGACTGATCTACGAAATCAACGCAGAATGGCAGCATCAATCATGAAATGCGGTGGAACAAGAGTCTGGATGGACCCCGATAGACTTGAAGAGATAGCGAAAGCAGTGACCAGGAACGACATTTCGATTCTGGTGAACGGTGGCGCAATTAAAAGCATACAAAAACAAGGGAATTCCAGTGGACGGCATAAACACATCCTTCATCAGAAACAGAAAGGAAGACGAACCGGTCAAGGGTCAAGAAAGGGGCCAAAACACGCGCGCCTCCCAAAGAAGGAACGATGGATTCGAACAATTCGTCCGATCAGGACCTATCTGAAACAACTACGAGAGGACACGAAAATCGATGCACATACCTACCGGTTGTACTATCGGAAGGCAAAAGGCGGTGTCTTTAGGAGTAAACAACATCTGAAATCACATCTTCTTGCTGACAATATCATCAAGGAGGAAAAACAATGAAAAAAGGACCACGGTACCATGTGAAACCGCGGAGACATCGTGAACGAAAAACCGATTACCGCCTGAGACTCAAACTGCTTCGAGGTAAGAAACCACGGATTGTCGTCAGAAAATCACTGAAAGCAATTCGCGTCCAGTTCGTAGAATACAGCCCCCAGGGCGATAAGATTCTCGTGTCAGCAATCTCCAATGAGCTGGCCAAAGAATATGGCTGGAAATACTCAGTTGCAACCACACCTGCTGCGTATCTCACTGGTTTACTGGCAGGAAAACGAGCAAAAGATAAAGGAATCGAACAAGGCGTTCTGGACATCGGGTTATACCATCCGACCATTGGCAGTATAGTATTTGCAACATTGAAAGGAGTCTTAGACGCAGGGATTGAATGCCCCCATGACGCGGAGATTCTCCCGAAAGAAGATAGGATTTATGGAACACACTTGAACAAAGACATCAAACCAATTGTCGGTGAGATAAAAACAAAGATTATTGGAGGCAAGGAATAAATATGGCTGGACGAGAACGAGGAAACGCACCAAGAGGACGACGCAGACAATTTGACGAGGGAGCTGCCCCGGTCATATGGGCACCGAAGACCAGACTTGGAAAAATGGTAAAAAATGGGGAGATTGCCACGATGAGCGACGCCTTGAAATCCGGGTTACCGCTGCGAGAGCCGGAGATCGTTGATATTTTACTGCCGAGTGTTGAAGATGAGGTTATCGATGTGAAAATGGTACAACGAATGACGGACTCAGGGCGACGAGTTAGATTCGTTATAACCGTTGCCGTGGGAAACAAAGACGGTTTTGTCGGTTTAGGTCAAGCAAAAGGAAAAGAAGTCGGCTTAAGTATTAAACGAGCAATTGAGAATGCAAAAATAAATATGATTCAAATACGACGCGGGTGCGGATCCTGGGAATGCGGGTGCCGAACACCACATACGATTCCTTTCCTAGTAACGGGAAAAAGTGGTTCTGTTGAAGTCACCTTTAAACCAGCGCCTCGTGGTATCGGGCTTGCGACCGGTGATGTTGCAAAGAAGATCCTCCGCCTCGCAGGAGTCAACGACTGCTGGGCTTTCACCGAAGGGAAAACAAAGACGGTCGTCAACTACGCAAAAGGAGTCTATGACGCCTTGAAAAAGAATGCAGAGATGAGGATTACCTCTAGTGCAATGAATAAACTTGGTATTATACAAGGAAGTATTGGGACACCACCAAAAGAAGAACAACCCACACCGGTTAAAACGGAGGGATAAATCTATGGTCTACGCAGTTATCAGAGTAAGAGGCACGGTGAACATAAAGCCTGATATCAAGAAAACAATGCAATTACTGCGATTAACTCGAGCGAATCACTGTGTGCTCCTTGAAGAAAACGTGGTCTATAACGGCATGCTTCAGATGGTGAAAGACTATACCACCTGGGGTGAAATCAACAAAGAAACACTGACAAAGCTCATTTCCGCCAGAGGAAAACTCATTGGTGATAAACCCCTAACCGCAGAATACCTTAAAACTGCAACACCCTATCATAGTTTCGAAAAACTCTCAGAAGCAATCCTGGAAAATAAAGTAAAATACAAAGAAATACCTGAAGTAAAACCCCTCTTCCGGCTCAACCCGCCGAAGAAAGGCCACCGAACTATCAAGAGATCATTTGTGAATAAAGGCTCTTTAGGGTACCGAAAAGATGAGATCAACAAACTCATTGAACGTATGCTGTAAAGTAGCTATTTTTTCCAAAAGATTATTATAGTGATAGTATTTTATTGGTTGAATAAAGAGAAAGAGGGTGTTA
The DNA here is from genome assembly GCA_964353435.1 of uncultured Thermoplasmatales archaeon. Classification (GTDB taxonomy): domain Archaea; phylum Thermoplasmatota; class E2; order DHVEG-1; family DHVEG-1; genus SM1-50. The sequence goes on from CAYGVY010000131.1 coordinate 3,810, forward strand.
GAAGATGGAGGAAGTTCTCTACAACATAGAAATTCATAGAAATGATGGAAACTATATGGGAAAGATTTATTCGGATATTGATGGGGTTAAAGAATTCGAAAACAACCGCATTGACCGGCTACTCCGCGATATCATCGTTGATATGCAACTTGCATTAGACGATGAGTTTCTCACCAGAACAACCGCAACTGATCTCCCTGAATTCACCGATGAGATAAAATAAAATGACCCTGTTTCTTTAAAAACCACTGTTCTCTCTAAAAAATATGTCTATTTGAGGGCAATATTTTTAAAGGTTTCTGTTATTTGGGCTTCTACCTATCCTTAT
>CAYGVY010000132.1:0-1789 GCA_964353435.1 uncultured Thermoplasmatales archaeon
GAACAATAATCTCTCATCAAAGAAATCGTTATAAAAATAAGAGGGGTTTATATTCTGATAATCGATTAAAGGAAGACCGTATCGGGGCAGGTCTATCCAAAAAAGTCAATAGGGGAATGTGATTCATATGGGGATTCTTTCCTGGTTAATACCGCAAGAAAAACATTTTTTTGACATGATCGAACGGCAAAGTAAAAATGTTCTCGAAGGCGTCGATTCACTGGTAAACATGCTGGAGCATTACAATGAAATTGATAAAAAACGAGAGAAAATAAAACAGATAGAAAACGAAGGAGACAAAATGGTTCATGATATTTTTTCAGAGTTGAATAAAACCTTTATCACTCCTATTGATAGAGAGGACATTACCAAGTTAACTAGTTCGCTCGATGACATTCTGGATAATTTAGAAGCGGTCTCAGAACGATTGATAATCTATGAAATAAAGAAACCTCCTCAGTATATGCTAGAATTTGCACAGATATTGCAGAAAACTACTCGTAACGTGAACCAAGGTATTAATCTTCTCCGGAATTTCAAGGAAGCAAAACAGATACGGGCATTTTGCAAAGAAATCAATACCTTGGAAAACGAAGGAGATATTCTGCTACGGAAAGCAACCGCTGACTTGTTTAAGAAAAAAGACCCAATCGAGATTATTAAAATAAAGGAACTCTACGATGACATGGAGGCCGCAATCGACCGATGTGAAGATGTTGCTGATGTCATAGGTGACATCCTGGTGAAATATACGTAGGACGGGCAGAAATGGCTCCATTACTGATCCTGGTTATCATCATCATCTTTCTTGCCCTGGTTTTTGATTTCACCAATGGTTTCCATGATTCAGCAAACGCTATCGCGACTGTTGTGTCCACGAAAGTTCTCACCCCAAGACAGGCTGTTGGGTTTGCCGCATTTTTCAATTTTATTGCTGCCTTTGGATTCGGTGTTGCTGTCGCAAGTACAATTAGCAAAATTATTCACTTAAACATCGTTGCAGTTGATCTCATCCCCTATATTGTTCTTGGAGGATTAATCGGAGCCATTAGCTGGAATCTCATCACCTGGTATCTTGGACTCCCAACCTCCTCTTCTCATGCCCTCATCGGTGGCATCATGGGATCAGGAATATCCGCAGCAGGGTACGCGGTCATAAAATATGAAACCGTTGAACTCGCAGCCATCTTCATGTTTGTCTCCCCGATCATTGGACTTATCTTTGGGTTCCTCTTCATGGTCGCTGTTCTCTGGTTATGTCGAAGAAGCTCAAAGTCTAAGATAGATCGATATTTCAAAAGACTTCAATTGTTTTCCGCGGGCATCTATAGCTTTAGTCACGGAACAAACGATGCGCAAAAAACTATGGGGATTATTACCCCACTGTTGTTTAGTATCGGCTATTTTGGTGCTTCTGTTGACCCGAACAACCTTCCTGTTCCTTTCTGGGTCATTTTATCTGCTCATGCAGCGATTGCTCTTGGAACACTTGCAGGGGGATGGCGAATTGTAAAAACTATGGGACACCGAATCACCAAACTTCGACCGGTGCATGGTTTTGCTGCCGAGACTGCAGGAGCAGCAACAATCCTTGGTGCCTCTGTTGCAGGAATCCCGGTGAGCACAACCCATGTCATCTGCTCATCGATCATGGGGGTTGGAGCAACGAAAAGACTTAGCGCGGTACGGTGGGGTATCGCTCGGAACATCGTCTGGGTCTGGATCCTTACAATACCAATTAGTGCTCTGCTCGGATTCGTCGCATTCAAAGTTATTCAACTCTTCATAT
>CAYGVY010000132.1:1889-4080 GCA_964353435.1 uncultured Thermoplasmatales archaeon
TACTTTCTTAGAATGAGAATTGATCTAATTTTGGTATATTTTGGGTAAAATAATAAATAGAATAAGCTCTTATCTTATGTTTGAAATATTATAGGAGATATAAGAAAAAATGAAAAAAACATTGTTTGTTATTGGACTCTGCGCTGTTCTACTGTCGATGCCGACGCTCCTTGCTTTTCCAACACTGCAAAAAACATCACTGTTATTTCCTCAGATTAAAGACAACGATGGAACCTTTGTTGGGGGGTTGGGACGTCTTTACAGGCAAAGTGGTGAATGGCAGTTTGATTATCATTCCTATCTTGCAGGAGTATATCAAAACGGTGTATATAAAAAACTCTATGGGTATATCTATAATTTAAATGAACAGCAAATTGGGTACATTGGTGGCTACTTTGGTCATAAAATAATTTATGGGTATGTCGAGGATATGCAGAGTCATCGGTTGCCAATGATTGGATTTTTATTTTGGAATAATGAGAATTTCGCCGGCCGAATCATGAGCATGATCGGGTCTGCACCCAACATTATTGGACATTACACTCCCAATACTTAATCCAACATCTTTTTTTCTTTTTTTTATACTTTTTTTATAAAAAACCGATAAAGCTTATAATTATATGGTATGATATTTAGTTTGGATTCTTACTATGCGTGCAGTGAAGCGACTCCTCTATTGGATACTTGTTGGATCGGCAGGGGGTTTCAATCGAGGACGTATTCTGCAGGAGTTGATAAAAACACCGCGAAATGCTAATGAACTTGCCACTATTTTACAACTAGATTATAAAACAACCCGTCACCATCTTGAGGTGTTAGAAAAAAATCGTTTAATTACGGGGATGAAAATTGGGTACGGAGGTGTCTATTTCCCTTCGGATCTACTTGAAGAAAATATGCATTTATTTAAAGAAATTTGGGGTAAAATTGGCAAAAATTAAATAAATAAGAAAAACGTAATTGGTGAGTAGAAATGAACGATATACCTTATACAAAAAAAATAAACCCAAAAACAAAAGCAATTATTGTTATCCTGGGATTAATTTTCCTAGGCATTATCATTGGATATATTATCTCGATATTTAGTCTTCAAATAATTCTTGGCGAAATTAATGAACTTCCTATACAAATCGATCCTCTGCGAATAAATCGCTCGATAAATTACTATACAGGTGCTCTTATTCTTATAGCAATTGAGATAACCCTTCTTGTGGGGCTACTCTACGGGTATTATGATTCGTTTCGTAAAACAAAATCACGATTTCTCATCGGTCTGAATCTGTTTATCATTGCTCTTTTAATCCGATCTGTTCTCTCGGTTTTCTCTCTATATACTATAGCAACTGATTACATTCAGGTTATCCCTTATGTTAGTAGAACATTTCTCACACCCGGTTTCGGTGTTTTGAATTTTATTTTATCTATTTTTGAGAGCATCGCACTGAGCATCCTCCTGTACCTGAGTATGGAATAGCCACGAGATTTGTTTCTATTCCTAGAATCAGTTTGAAAGGAAGCTGATCTATTAAAAATAAATACAACCATATAATCAGTTCTAAACCCCTCCTAAAGCCTTATAAATTTAGCATAAATTTGGGTAAAATTCTGGTATAAATTTATATAGAACTCGCCCTCTTCTTATCCTTAGAAATGAAAAGGGAGAATATATGATGAAGAAAATAGCGATAATAAGTCTCTGCCTATTATTAGGCGTATCAATAGCGGCTGCAGCACCTGGAGTAAGACAACAGCAAACAACATCCTTAACTACAACAGGTACCTTCAGTGGGGATATTACTTACCAACGACCAGGACCAAACGCCACTATAGTTGGAACAATATCAGGAACCTATGAAATGGGCAATCGCAGTGGAAGATTTACCGGTAATTGGGCAACGGAAAACAAAACCGGAACCTTTCGAGGTGGATTTGGCAGACACATCCTGCTCGGAAGAATCAGTATGATGGTGGACGGTACTGAGAAATCACTACCCATCATAGGGTTCATCGGAGCGAAAGACGGAGTGTTCGTTGGAAGAGCCATGTCACTAATTGGTCCTGCGCTCTATTTCAAGGGAAATTATATCTAAAACAAACCCTTTCTTTCCTTTTTTTATAATCCAACCTTTTTCTTGAATAGAAAACATTAAATTTCTACATAAGATTTGAATATGTGAAGGTGCGAGGTATC
>CAYGVY010000133.1:0-1914 GCA_964353435.1 uncultured Thermoplasmatales archaeon
TTTATCAGTAGAGACGTTGTTGGAACATTGTATGGAACCGATCCAAATAGCACCGCACAATACATTTTGTGTGCACATTTTGATACCGTTGCCGGCGCGCCTGGTGCAGATGATGATGGCTCAGGGACAGCGGCCGTGCTTGCGATCGCTTCTGTTCTCAGACAATATCATTTTAACCATACGATTCGGTTTATTACATTTTCTGGAGAAGAAGTCGGGACGTACGGGAGTTTTACCTACGCACGGGAGGCGTCCTACCGAGGCGATAACATCGTTGCGGTGTTGAACATGGATATGATCGGGTATGCAAGTACGACAGAAGGTGGACGAGTCCTCCGGTTTTTCCCACCACCACGGTCACGTTGGATCGCTGACTATGCAACAACGATTAGTGAGAAGTACAACGAAATCATCGACATGTCGATTGACACGTTACCAAGTTATCGGGGTGCTGATAATCAAGCGTTTGTCGATTACGGTTACGATGGAGTCTGGATCGCACATCAAGACGGCTACCCCTGGGGTCATTCACCCAATGATACTGCAGACCATCTTAACTGGTCGTACTACGTGAAAGCAACGAAACTGATGCTTGCGATCACTGCTGAAATAGCGCAAAAACCAATCGATGTTCAAGTTGTTCTCAATCGACCATATGAAGGATACACATATTTCTTTAAACATCCTCTGCTCGAGAGTTCTTTTGGGAAAAAATGGTTTGGTGGGCTTCGGGGATTAACGATTATTTTTGGGGGGAAAACGGTTGCGAGCGCTGAGGTTTTCACCAATAAGCCTATCCAATACGTGGTCTTCTGTATTGATGGGTATTTTATGTTTTGGGATTCTCAGCCCCCTTATGAGTGGACGATCCAGGGGTGGTTTTATCCCATCAATGGAAAGCATGTCCTTGAGGTGTATGCCTATACGACATCAGGAAAAATAGCATCCGACGAAATGGATATATTTATTCTATCGCTTGCAACATCATAGAAAGGATAATCTAAAGAAAATATTTATAGGGGAATAACATATAAAAGTATGATGAGACGCCAGCGAATAGTGCACGTTATTGGAATTTTAATTCTGTTGTTTCCCATAGGAATGTACAGTGCTTCTGGTGCACAAGTCGTTTTAATCACTGGGTTTGAGCCTTTTGGTAATTATACCGTAAATCCATCCCAACTAATTGCTGAGGCACTGAATGGATCCACGCTCAACGATGCAGAAATCGTTGGAGTGGTGCTGCCAGTTGATTTTAACGAATCGGTGGAAACAACAACGGATGCAATCCAACAGTATCATCCTGATCTGGTGATAAGTCTTGGACTCAATGCACGTTCTCAGGCGATTAGAGTAGAAAAAATCGGAGTAAATCTGAAAAGATATCCAAAAGATGATGGGACGTGGTCGTTCCCACGGAGAATAGACGTCTCTGGTCCATTCCTTCGTTTCTCACCATTTCATACAGCTAACATTGTACGAAAAATAAGAGAAGCAAATATTTCTGTTCAGCAAAGCTACTTTGCTGGAACCTACATCTGCAATACGCTGTTCTATCAGTTGCTAGGGTATGTGAGTGAACAGAATAGTTCAATAAAAGTAGGATTTATTCACGTGCCACTGCTGGATTCTCAAGATCCATTCGGTATGCCATTGCAGACCATGATAGACGCAGTAAAAATTGCGATACAGACAGGTCTGGAATAAGTAGCATCTCAGCCGAGTATAATTCTCATGAACAATCTTTATAAAGAATTATGCACTCACAACATCCATGCGAGAGATTACAAAAGCACAACTTACTATTGGATTGTTAGCTTATTTTGCTACTATCTGGGAATTCCTCTTTCGGCTTACTGATACGAAAAACTTTCTCTTTACCGTTGGAATCATCGTTCTCCAACTTATCCTTCT
>CAYGVY010000133.1:2014-4010 GCA_964353435.1 uncultured Thermoplasmatales archaeon
CAGGTTTTTTTGTTTGTTGTACTTGCGTACAGGGGCAGGAAGAATGTGAACCGTTCATGTTATGCAGGAGCTGGTGACATTTTTTCCCAATACATTCTTCAGGCATCATATGCAGAAAGTCGGCAAACGATCGATTCGCTCGAAGTATAGAAAATTCATTATCCTGAATGAACACCATGTCGGTGATTGCGTTGAATGTTGTCTCCCATTCTTGGATTGCGCGTTTCATTTTTTCTTCGATTCGTTTCCGGTCTGTGAAATCTTCAATAATGAGGGTGACGCCTGGTTCTCCATCATCAAAGGTCGTTGGAATGTGTTTGATTCTCAGGTACCATTCCCCGTTATCATTTCCATAATGTTTTTCGATGGTGAGTTCTTTTCCATCGAGTGCACGTTTTGCATTTTGTGCCAGCTCAGGGATTTGAAAGAGAGAAAGGGAGAAGCCTTCGATATGTTGACCGATGATGTTTTCCCGGGGTATACTTAAGAATCTCAGCAGGTTTTCATTCACCTGTAAGAATTTCAATTCTCGATCTAGCAACACAATATAATCGTGGGTGAAATTCAGCACTGCAGACAGCGGGATTCGGGAAGAGGGAAAGAAGACTTTTGCTGGACCAAACGTTACCATTTCTGCATGACCCGAGATAAGCAGGATGTCGAGGTATTTTGCAACAGAGTTTCTGTTGATGCGTATCTCTCGGGCGATATCGGTGACCGTCATTCCTTTCGGGTTATTTTTTAGAATGGTTTTTATCTGTGCCAGTTCCTCTTGATAGCTCTCCACGACTGTTTATCGGCTCGTCCCTATTTATGCATTTCGTTATCGCCAGTCAGTTCTGCCATGCAAAGACGGAAAAGTTTATATAATGTATGTAGGATGTAGGTATTGCCAGGCAGAAGTGCATGGCAAAGTGGTGAAGGGATTAAAAAAATATGAAAACTCCTCTAACACAACCGCTGCAATACTTGCCTATCCAAGTATCCGCCTGGGGGAGCGCACACTCTTCAAACAAAAAATCCAGCAGCACCTTTTCTCCTCGTCTCTTCCCACATCCCATCCTTCTGAATAAACAGAGAATTAAAAAGTCCTTCCTAATACCATGAGGTACCTCATCCTCCCAAAGCATCCCAGCTCTCCTTTTCTAGGAGGTACCTCTCCCCATCCTATTACTTCTGTTGGTTTTTACCCGTTTTGACATTCGGACGAAGAAATTTTATATAGTAAAATTGCTAACGGTACAATCATATGAATGAGCAAGGATATTATCAAAAAAATATTATGATCGTCGACGACGACCATGATATCGTCTATAGTCTCCGAGAATTGTTTGAAAGTCACGGATTTCAGGTCACTACCGCTTATAATGGAAGAAATTGCCTCCTTGAACTTGAAAAAGGCTTCCAGGGAATCATCATCCTAGACCTTATGATGCCGGTGATGGACGGAGTAGAAACTATAAAGAAAATGACTATCGATGGATTCACCGACCAAAACATCATCATCGTGCTTACCGCAAAACGTATTCAAGGAGAAGAGTTCAACGAAATCTACCCCTATATCAACGATTATATCACCAAACCATTTGATATCAATACACTACTAGAGACAGTCAAAAAAATCGCACAACGACCGCCTTCAAAGAAAAGACTCTAAAAACCACTTTTTTAATTTCTATTAGCAAAACTATATAATATTAATAGCTCCTATTAGATACGTAGAAATCATGAAGAAATCATCGGCATGTACCCTGCAAACATCAATCGTTCTTTTCATCGTTGTTTTACTGAGCACCTCGGCATCTTCGATCTCGTTTTCACAAAAAAACGATTCAACAACACCATCCTTTACGAACCAAAAACTAAATACCATGGATGCAGAAAAAATCAATGATATTCTTTCAATGATTGATGAAACTCTCGTGTTGGAATTCCTTGAGACCATCGTTGGATTTGGGCCACGCGTGACTGGAACCTACGGCTGTGAAAAAGCTGC
>CAYGVY010000134.1:0-4007 GCA_964353435.1 uncultured Thermoplasmatales archaeon
TATTGAACTCTGGAACGAACGGTACTACTACTTTGTTATGAAATTCGAGTTCAATATCATCGACTCCATGAAAAAAGCAAGCGCACTCTCTACTGTACAAATCGATGTGGAGAACGGAAAACGATTCAACATCACCTACGCAGACGAAAAAGGTGAAAAACAGCATCCGCTCATTTTACATACGAGTCTCTCTGGAAGCATCGACCGAAACGTCTATGCGTTGCTCGAACGAGAAGCAATCAAAATAAACCAAGGAAAAAAACCAATGCTGCCGCTCTGGCTGTCACCCACCCAGGTTCGATTCATACCAGTTGCTGATGAATTTGTCTCTGATTGTGAGAAATTCATCGACGAGTTAAATAAAATCTCACCATTCTATTTCATCAGATCCGATATCGATGATCGGGAAGAAAGCGTCGGCCGGAAAATCCGTGACGCAGAAAAAGAATGGGTCCCATATATCGTGGTCGTTGGTGAGAAAGAACGCAAAGAAAAAACAGTCCTTCCTCGTGTGCGTACAAGCGACCTAGGACAAGGAGACAAGCCATATACGATTTCACAGTTACACAGCCTTGTCCTTGAACGTGTCAAGGACTTTCCACAACAAAAATTGCCATTGGCGCTGTATTTGTCAAAGCGGCCGAAATTCAAAGGGTAATCAAAGAAATTGTACAGCCATATTGGGAGCGGAATGTTTCATGATAGAAAGAAAAATAATTCAAAACCTCGTTGAATCCTATGATCCAAAAAAAATTACCATCGGTGTCTTAGGTGGACATTCAGCACTCGATGTCTGCAGGGGTGCAAAAAAACACGGTTTTCGAACGCTCGCTGTCTGTCAAAAAGGAAGAGATAAAACCTATACCAAATACTACAAAACCCGCGGTGACGGTCGAGGATGCATCGATAAAACCATTGTACTTGACAAGTTCAGTGAAATCACGAAGTCACAGGTCCAAGAACAATTAAGAGATGAGAATACAATTTTTATTCATAACCGGTACTTCTGGGTGTACTTTGATTTCACTGATATCGAGAATAATTTCAAAGTCCCGATTTTCGGAACACGTTCTATGCTCAAACTTGAGGAACGGAACGTCCCAAAAAACCAATACTACTTACTGCAGAAAGCAGGAATCCGATATCCGCAGTTGTTCAAATCACCAAACGATATCGACCGGCTGGCGATTGTGAAAGTCAATGAAGCGATCCGTGGATATGAACGCGCATTTTTCTTTGCATCTAGTTTTGTGGATTACAAGAAGAAATCAGAACAGCTCCTGGCAAAAAAAATGATCACCAGGGAAGCATTGGATAAAGCAGTCATCGAGGAATATGTGATCGGGACGCAGATTAATTTTAATTATTTCTACTCAGCACTGGACGATGAACTGGAGATCATGGGTACAGATACCCGTAGGCAAACAAACCTTGATGGTCTGCTTCGTCTCCCCGCAGATGAACAATTGGCCGTGCTCAAATACCTAAAACCAAAGATCATTGAAACAGGGCATATCGCAGCGACCACTAAAGAATCCATCATCGAATCGATCTTTGAGCTTGGTGAAAAATTCGTCACGACCACAAAAAAAGAATACCCGCCCGGCATCATCGGTCCGTTCGCACTCCAGGGTGCAATAGTCGCTGATAAAGGAAAAGAAGAAATGGTCGTCTTTGATGTCTCGCTGAGAATCCCCGGAAGCCCATTGACGCAGTTTACACCTCATTCGGGTTATTTGTATGGTGAATCGATAAGTTATGGTGAGCGTATCGCCATGGAGCTTAACAAAGCGATAAAAACTAAACGACTCAAAGAGATCGTAACCTAACTAATGACAGTAAATACTACGGTCTTCAGTCACAATCATTTCTACTTTTTCATCGTGTTCCTCAGCAGGGACAGATTTTATGATTTGACATTCAAATGCAAGACCGATAGAATGCGCTTGTAATGTATTTTTCAGCAATCGATCGTAGTAACCCATCCCATGACCAATCCGATTTCCGCATAGATCGAAAGCGACCCCTGGGATGATAAAGAGTTCCACTGAGGAAACAGGAACTTCACGGATGCAATCTTCACGTGGCTCTAGGATAGAATATGCACAAGGACTTAAATCATCCCAGCTTAACAGTTTTGATAAACAGAGTGTCTTTTTCTGGGTATCGGTTTTTGGAACGATAACGGTTTTTCCACTCATTAAAGATTTCTTTATCATGTCGTGGGTGTTCACTTCATTGTCGTACGAGACATAAAAAAGAATTTTATGAGCGGTACGATACCACGGTAAAGAAAAAAGACGCTGTTGAATCTGTACGCTTTTTTTCTTTACTTCTGATTTCGGTAAATCTTTTCGCTTTATTAGAAATTGTTCACGCAGTGATTTTTTCATTTAAATCCTATATTTCCTAAGGATTATATAGAAGTTCACTTCCATTTTTCATTCAAAATACAATAGGTTTTAATTCCAGTTTTGTATTTGTCTTCTCAGATGGATACCACCCGTTATTCATTGGTGAGAGGGAGACGCTTAATCAAATGAATCAACCACAAAAAAAATATTTTACCCGGTTCAATGAACCCATCGCGTTTATCCTGGGGATTTATCCTACTTCTAACCTTGGTGCTGTACGAAACCTTGGAAGACACGGTGTACCTACAGTGGTTCTTGATATAAAAAAGAGTCAAGCCGCATTTTTCTCAAAATATGCAAAAGGTTTTTTATGTCCCCATCCAAAATACGATGAGGAAGCATACATTGATTTCCTCCTGCACATTGGTGCTCAGCTTCCTGAGAAAGGTGTTCTTATCCCTACAGGTGATACGGAGACTCTCACCCTGTTACGACACCAGAGTCAGTTAGAATCGTATTATCATTTCACTATGGCTTCATATGAGAAAGTAGATTTGTTTATTAACAAGCAACTGTTTTATCAATACCTGGAAAAACAGGATATCCCTCATCCGAAGACATTTTTTCCCCATGATGAAAACGACGTAAAAGCAGCAAGCGCTGAACTTTCTTATCCTTGTATTGTAAAACCGATATATCCAACTTATTTTCGATTTGATTTTCACACGAAGCTGTTTATCGCATCTTCTCCACAGCAGCTTCTCTCGTTGTATAGAAAAGCCCGTGAGAAAAACCATGAGATGATGCTTCAAGAGGTCATCCCTGGTGAGGCTGACACGATGTTTGGGTACAACGCCTATTATGATCATCGTGGTGCTCCTCATGGAATGTTCATGTATCAACGGATTCGAGAATGGCCACTTGGGTTTGGAAACGGGTGTTATATCCAACATGTACAAGAACCGATCCTTGAGCAGATAACAACGTCATTGATGCGGAAGATAGGCTATTATGGGATTGTTGATGCAGAGTTTAAACGTGATCCCCGTGATGGACTCTTTAAATTCATTGAGGTGAATCCTCGTGTATGGATGCAGAACAGCTTTCCATCCCGGTATGGATGTAACCTTCCATACATGGCGTATCTAGATGCGATTGGAAAACCGCTTCCGGAAAACCCAATGTCTGTGCAGCATCATACCGTCAAATGGGTGTATTTCTTAGAAGATATACAATCTGTGCGATCACAGATACGGAATCGATCAATACAGTTACGCACGATATTGCCAGCATATAGCCTTAGAAATGAACATGCTGTGTTTGCATGGGATGATCCGCTTCCTTTTTTTATCCTTGGTTGTGGATCGATTTCAAAACTTTTTTCAACCTTACTACGTCCAACTGAGTTCCGCTGATTTTCTCAGAAGAAACTTTATAATTGTTGATGATTTCGTGATTGTTCAATACATTTTTAATCTAAAAAATATAAAAACATTTTTAAATAAATACATGATTCTTTTTAACGAACATATAATTGTTGGGGGCTTACGTATCGACGAGGAAAATTTAACGTTTGAAGACGGCGTATTATTTTGCACACATCTCTATCAATGCGCAATTCATAAGACACTGAACGGTGTCCCAGAGGAATGG
>CAYGVY010000135.1:0-4005 GCA_964353435.1 uncultured Thermoplasmatales archaeon
AAGGATCAGACTGCGACCGGATGCATTTCTGAACATATTTCCCTACCGTTGAATCGGTCGGCTCAAACGTCCAGACCACATCGTACCCAGTCAATCGTAATTTTTCAGAGACCAACTTTGATATCGTGGATTTCCCTGAACCATCAATGCCTTCAAACGTCACAAAATGCTTCATGGTTTCTGCTTCTCCTGTTTCCATTTATTGCTATAATAACTCAACGGATGACGCACCTTTTTACATACGTCATCCATTTTATCAACCGGGCAAATCCCATACGTCCGCATCTTCTCACACCCGGGGCATTTATACTCCGTGGACGACGACGCACCCGTGATATGCTCCACCTGATACCTTGTTTTATCTTCCTGGTAGTCAGGGGCTGAACTAAAAAGCTTTAAAATTTCATTGGTACTTAACTTGAGAGAACTAAGAAATGCAACCAATGAAAACCTGCCCATATGGGGAACGTTTTCACCGGACTGAATCGCAGATAAAATATCCTTCATGCACGGGGGAAGCTTCTCGATGCTGACTTTCCCGACCGGTGCTGCCTCGATCTTTTTCTTCTGCATGGCAAGCATGTTCTGAAACCGTTGAATATCTGAGGAGAACGTGTCGTAGACGCTTTTATCACATTCTCTGGCGAGGAGTTCTTCGTTGATCCGTTCTCGCAACGATTCTAAAAGTATTCTGGCCAGGTCTTTATGGGAAATCGTTAGGAACCCACCGCTGATACCTCGGTTCACCATTTTCCATTCCCTGTACCGAGTGGGTGCATTGTGGAGATAATCTTTGAAGAATATCTTTATCGTGTTTTTTTCAGGGTTGTGTTGAACAGAAACGTTGAGTTCTTGTGCAACTGCAAGAAGAAAAGAGGTAGACTCATTGAGAAGTTGTTTATAGACGTGGTATGCCTCGCCGAGTGCATATCGTTTTTTAAAATACGAATCCCCAATACAGACAGCAACCATTCGTGCTAAAGGATACGATAAGATTTCCATGACACAATCAGATTCATTTGCAAGGCTTCTTTCGCCTACATCTCGATTTTTGAACGCATTGTCTAATCGTTCAATACCGATGATTCGTGCTCGTTCGTACGGGAGATCATGAAGCAGTTCATCAACAGAAGGGCCGTTCTCTTTGATGTACTGTCGGGTGTCGGATAAGAACGGATATTTCGCTAAGGTGGTTAACTCCCTCATGACAAGCACTGATATTTCTTTTCATTAATGAACCTTGCTCTTACCGGGTATCTCTAAATTTTAAGTAGTAGAAGACCGATAGGGGCTCGATATTCCTTGGGCTCGTAGCTTAGACCGGTGGAGCGACTGGCTCATAACCAGTTGGTCGGCGGTTCAAATCCGCCCGGGCCCATTCTCACTTCTCGCAGGAAATTCAATCAAAAGTCTTTTTTTGGTCAACTTACGATTTTTAGACTGGTGCTTGTCTATCATCTCCCACTTACATTAAACGATATTTCCTATCTAACAACTCCATGCCATACTCCCCCTGCATTAGCAACAGGGGGCCAGTTATAACTCGCTGGATCATAATCTACCCATCCTATATATGGCGTATAGATAGGATCAATGGGGTAAATGACTTTCCCAACTCCGAGCGCTCCGTAGGCAAGGTTAAAGAAACCATCATATCCGAAACCGGTTCCCCAACTGTTTTTACAGATCCAATACCCACCACTGGGAATTAGTGGAATATCTTTCCATCCTAAAATTACAATAAGATGTAAACCAGCCCATTTACCCATTAACCTCCATATTGAAGGAACATTTGGATAATACTCAGTAGGGCTATGGTGGGTGTAACCCCATTTTTTAAAATGGAACTGTGCTTCAATGAGAGCAGTAACCGGTCCTTTTTGCATAATCAGTGTTTTGATTACCTGTCTGTTTTCGCGGGGTGTCCCGTCTGGAATCCAGTATCCAAAATCTGATATAGGAACAAGATGATCTTTCCAATCAGGATGCATATGAGAGGGGGGCACCTCTAAATGTTCCACATAGGGAAAACATGATTCAATGGTAACCCCGTTACAATTATTTCCATCCGCAGAGGTATTCATTATCCAGAAAAATGGTCTTACATTATATTCTTCTCTGATCTTCGGCAGGCAGGAAACCAAGTATTGTTCAGAAAGATCTGGATTTATTTCTGAGGAGTTTTCTCTGATTTTTATCACGCTTTCAAGTGCTCCAAGTGCTGCAAAAGCCCAACAACTTCCAACATGCATTTGATTTTTTGCAGGTGTTGTATAATCTTTCCCGTTATAGTCTTTCCAACTGAAAGATGAAGGAGTATTCATCGGAATTGGTTTTGGTGATTCACAAAAAACAGGTTTTTTTGATATAGCAGTTTTAGTAAGAGTATCAGCTTTATATTCCTCGTTTATAAAAGTTTTTTGAGATATATGATAAATGCTATTTATTTCATAAGGTTGAAGTGCAGGATGCCGGTCGAAATTTAATCCAAACGATATATGTTTTGGAATAAATCTATACACTGGTGATTTCAGACCAATCCAATCATCCCAATAATTTCCATCCCAACTATTTCGACATAAAAGTACCTGCGCATTAGCTATATTATCAATAAAATTATTTTTGTATATGAAGGTTTTAGCATTTTCAATATCTAGACCAACACTATTGTTGATTATATTATTGTTGGATACGATATTATAAAGATCTCCTGAACTCAGTGAAGTAAATGAGATACCTAGATAATTATAAGATACTATATTGTTAGATATATTATTTTCTTTCCCTTCTAAAATATTTATACCGAAGAAAGAATTGTTTGAAATAATGTTATTAACAATTTTGTTATTATCGGAATAATCAATTAATAAACCTTCGTTAGGATTGCTCATAATAATGTTTTTTATGATTGTGTTACCCTTTGCCAATCCTATTCTTATACCATGAAGCTGGTTGTGAGATATGATGTTGTCTTGGATAGTGTTGTTGTTGGAAAGTACGTCAACTCCGCAATCCTCGTAATTTCCATCGGTATAGTTTCCACTGTTTTGTATCGTGAACCCTGATAGGGTTACACCATCGTTATCATTATGGATACAGATAACATCATGTTTGCCACCACCATCAATAATCGTTATATTTTTATCTTCACCGATGAGATTAATAATTTTATCGATATCGATATTTTCATAATATGTTCCACGGTACACAAAGACGGTGTCGCCATCACTTGCATTATTAACACCATCCTGGATCTTGCTATAGTTCCCCGGACCATTACCCCCAACATAAAATGTATTGCCTGTTACTGTTGGGAGAGTCGATTGCTCTGCCACATTGTGTGCAGTTGAGGGAATGATGTTTGTTCCTAAAAACAGAAATAGTATGCCAATGGCAAATCCTTTCTGAATCATTATAGATTCCTCCGCATGTAATGTTAAAGCGTACCATATATTTAATTTTTATTATGAATATATGTAACAAAAGTTTTCATTCCATAGTATCGAGAACATGAAAAATTATAGGAGGAAAAAAGAAAGATAGAGGTTGATAGACATTCATCTAAACCAGAGAGGGTATATTAATGCATAAAATCTGGTTGCGATTATAAGATATGAGTAGGTAGAGACCCTGCCGGACCCCTACCATTCTCCGTTACCTTATTTTTAAAGTTCTCTTCTGTAACACATGGAAAAACCATTTAAAAATCATGTTTTTAAGAATACCAAATTTTAAAATAAGAGAACTGATTACAGGCACGGGGCATTTTTATGGTAGTTAATTACGACCGTTTATTCTCAACACGATCAAAATCCCTGAAATCCTCGGAGATACGAGAGCTGTTGAAATTGACTCAGAGTCCGGGCTTCATCTCTCTGGCAGGGGGTTTACCGAATCCTCAGGCATTTCCTGTTGACATCATCCATGAGTGCATAGAGAAAGTGTTTAAGACCAATATTCACAACGCGCTTCAATATGGAACAACCGAGGGTTTACCGCTTCTCA
>CAYGVY010000136.1:0-4003 GCA_964353435.1 uncultured Thermoplasmatales archaeon
GTTAAACAACCGTGCTAATGATTAGCGCGGGGAGGGAGATTCGAACTCCCGAGGTCTGAGACCAATGGATTAGCAATCCATCGCCGTGCCGGGCTGGGCCATCCCCGCTTTCGGAGTGGGAGATAATAAACCAGACTCATAAAAAGGTTATGTCAAAACAAATCTTAAAATACCCTGTCGTTCTTCTCTATAACAAATGGAGGACTGGACTGAGAAATACCGCCCAAAAACATTACGTGATATCGTTGGCAACGACCGCGCTATCTCTACGTTACGCGCCTGGGCAGAACGATGGAACCAAGGAAAGACCCCAGAGAAACGCGCAGCAATCCTCTCAGGAAAACCAGGCACCGGAAAAACCAGCAGCGCACTTGCCCTCGCACATGACCTCGGATGGACAATTATAGAACTCAACGCCTCAGACGCACGCAATGAAACAGCCATCAAACGAGTCGCCACCGCAGGTGCGGTCAACGAAACCTTTGATAATTTCGGAGGATTCACCCCATCCCGCAAAGGAGGACGAAAACTCATCATTCTTGACGAAGCTGACAACCTCTACGAAAAAATCGACAAATCAGAAGCAGGAAGTGAGCTGGGGGACAAAGGCGGTAAAAAAGCAATCGTCGAAACCATCCAGATAACAAAACAACCAATCATCCTCATTGTCAACGACTATTATGATTTAACCAAAGGCGGCGGAGAGTCACTCAAACAACTCTGCACCGTCATTCAATTCTATGAAGTGAATGCAAATCAGATTGTTGAGTTGCTTAAACGAATCTGTAGGGAGGAAAGCATTATTGCGGATATACGATTGTTGAAAACCATCGCTGACCGGTCAAAAGGAGACGTCCGCTCAGCAGTCAACGACCTACAATCCCTCTGCCTAAACCGGAAACAAATCAGCATAGAAGACATTGATGCACTCGGATATCGAGACCGAGAAACCCTTATTTTCGATGCATTACGCGAGGTGTTCAAAACAAAAAGTTTTCAGAGCAGTAGAGACTGCCTGAGAAATATTGATGTACAGCCTGAGATGCTCTTACTCTGGATCGACGAGAATTTACCCAGAGAATACCTGGACGTGGAAGATCTGGTGCGAGGATATAGCGCGGTCTCAAAGGCGGATGTGTTTTTCGGCAGGGTCAAAAAAGGGAGAAACTATGAGCTTTGGTCGTATGCATGCGACATGATGAGCGGGGGGGTTTCTGTCGCAAAAACCCATAGCTACGGCAACACCCAATACGCGTTCCCTACGTATATGAAAGAGATGAAAAGCAATCAATCCCCGCGGATGATACGAGATGGTGTTGTAAAAAAAATCTCAAAACTTAATCATACCTCGGATCGGAAGACAAAAGAAGTGACGTTTCCGCATTTCCAGTCCCTGTTCAGGAACAACACGAGATTTGCCTGTAAAATGATCAAGACGTTGGATCTCTCAGAAAGCGAAGCGAAATACCTCCTGGGGGGAAAACATCTCCATAAGATGAAAGACATTTTACAATGCGCTGAGAAAGCCGACGAGAAACAAGGAGAAATAGAGATCACTCCGGCTGTTAAAAAGAAAAATGAAGAAGAAAAAAAAGAAAGCAGTGATCTTAAACAGCCGAGTATCTTTGATTTCTAATTTATTTTTTCAAATCGTCAAGCTTTTTCATCGTATCGACTGCCTGCTGCTTGTATTCATCTTTTATCTTGTTATAAGTCTCATCAGAAATAGCTTTTCCACGGTACTGTTTTTCCAGGTCTTTTAACAACGAGAGAAGCAATGTTTTTTTCGTTGTCAATGTGTCTTCGGATTCAACCACCGCTTTTTTTGTTTTTGACCGTTTCGTCTTTAACAGCAACAGCAGTAACGCAAGTGCGATGATGACGATGACAAAAACGATGACAATGATGGTGATATTTAAGGGAGCTTCCGTTGGTTTGTATAAGCGAATCTGCATGGCATTGTTCACATCAGAACCATACAACAGATGTTCTCCTTGGAAAAGATTCCACTCATTGTTTCCCTCCTTATAGCTGACTGAAAAAGATATGGTATCATACAGGAGTGTTTTTACGAAATTCTGCTCATTAGTAGAAAGAAAATACGTCAGCTCAATGGTAATGGATGCATCAGGCTCAATCGTCAGATTTGCTGCGCTCAGGTTACATGTTCGGATATTCCCCGTGATAAGAGGGATGAGCTCTGTGCCTGATTGTAACTCGACAATTTTAGGAGTATCCTGAGTGTTTTGTTGGATCCAGAAACGAAGCGAGGTTGCATTCTCAGTTCCCTTATTTGTCACTTTGATGGTCTCGTCAACTTGTAAGCCTTTATTTGCAAGAGAAATCGTGACGAGCTCTTGGTCAACGACAATACCAGAATCATTCGCGCTCACGCTCGGATACAGGGCGATGAACGTCATCATACCTATGAGGATAATTACGGCTGTTTTCTTCATATGAAATCTCCGATACCATAGGTTGATTCCTTATTTACTTTTCGATGCAATGTCGATTGCTGGTATCATATGAACAGTGATTTCTCGAAGTAATTCTTCTCATAACAATTAAATAGACAACAGACCTTACCCGGTGAAGAGGAGAAATGTTATCATGACCATCGGAATTATATACTACTCAAGAACAGGAAACACACGGGCTGCGGCACACCTTCTTGCTGAAAAACTCAAAAAAAAGGAGGCGGCCGTTGACTTAATAGAAATCGAAGCGGTGAAACGACCTGGGTTTTTTACCGCCGGCCGAGCTGCGATGAAACAAAAAGAGTTACCCATTAAAAACACCGATATCGATTTAGGAAAATATAAAACATTGATTGTCGGATCTCCGACCTGGGGAGGTTGCTGTTCACCATTCATTAAGACATTCTTTTCCTCAGCTAAGAATATAAAAGGGAAGAACACCGCGTTGTTTATTACCGGTGGTGGTAAACCAGATACACAGGGAAAACCAAGAGAAATGATGCGAGATAGTCTTACAAATGTCGGTGTGAACCTATCTGATTCCTTCCTCGGACTGCAGATGAGAAGAGGAACGATAAAAGATGGAGAACAGCATATTGATAGGTTCGTCCAATCAATACTCGAAAAATAAATCTTTTTTTTTTAAAAGGAAAGAAATCAGATTACATCGATCGCAGTCTACGAATTCGTTCATCAAGCGGGGGATGTGTAGACCATATCGAGTCACGAAGAGCTCTTTTAAAAGGATTGGCGATGTAAAGAGGCGCGACCGTCTTTGAGCCTTTCGGGTCATCGGGGAAGTCTGCCTTGATTTTCTCTAATGCTTTTGCCAGGCCTTCTGGGTTTCGTGTCAGATACGCACCGTCTGCATCAGCAAGGTATTCCCGTTTCCTTGAAATCGCAAGATACGTAAGTCGGGAGAAAATAGGTGCGAGAATAATAAAGATAAGAGCGATGACGATAATGATAATATTTCCTTCTCCTTTTTTTCCTCCACCCCTCCCAGCACCACCCCAGAAAAGCATCCGTAACGCAATCTCAGCAAGCAAGGCAATCGCCCCGACGACTCCTACGGTGACGGTCATGACGAGGATGTCTCGATTCCGGATGTGGCTCATCTCATGACCAATGACTCCTTCAAGTTCTGCGGTGTTCAACTGTTGCAATGCCCCGGTGGTCGCACAGACGATGGAATCCCCAGGGTTATGACCTGTTGCAAACGCGTTGATATCCCGCGATTCCTGAACATATACTTTTGGAGTTGGTAAGCCTGCTGCAAGTGCCATCTCCTCGACTTTGTAGATAAGGATTTTTTCTTCTCGATTCTGCGGGTTTGCTGGTCTTGCTCCCGCTGCAGAAATCACGCTTTGTACGGAAAACGAATATGTAATAAAAATATAGAACAACGCAATCGGCAACCCAATCATCATCGTAAGAATCGGCGGAGCACCAAGAATTAGACCTACCATAAAAATAACAGAAAAAAGAAGGATGACCATAAACATACAGATAACAACGGTGTCCCG
>CAYGVY010000137.1:0-4000 GCA_964353435.1 uncultured Thermoplasmatales archaeon
AAAAGGTGATGTTGTCCTTGATCTTGGCTCTGGAGCAGGGTTTGATTGTTTTCTTACTGCCAAGAAAGTCGGGAAAACAGGAAGAGTCGTCGGTGTTGATATGACACCAGAGATGCTAGACAAAGCACGGGAGAACGCTGAAAAAGGTGGTTATTCGAACGTTGAGTTCAGACTAGGCGAAATCGAAAATCTTCCGGTTGCAGATAATACGGTTGATATTGTTATTTCCAACTGTGTCATTAATCTCTCAACAGATAAAAAAAGGGTGTTTACCGAAGCGTTTCGGGTACTCAAACCAGGGGGACGCTTAATGGTATCTGATATTGTGTTGTTACAAGAGCTACCCCAGTTTATCAAAAACTCGGTTGCTGGATATGTTGGTTGTATTTCTGGTGCGATACTAAAAAAAAAGTACTTACAGGCTGTAAAACAGGCTGGATTTCATGAAGTTAAAGTAGTGGACGAAACATCATTTCCTGTTGAATTTATGTTGAATGACTCAGAAGCACAGGCTCTTATTAAAAAAACAAAGATAAACCCGGAGAAATTAAAAGAAATAGGAACAAGAGTTGTCAGCATTAAAGTAAAAGGAAAAAAACGAAAAAAAAATTTCATCAAATAAGAGACGACAAGTGACATGACGAAACGTACAACAAAAAATGCATTTTCTGAACATCTCTTCGAATATCGACATGTTGAACAAAAGAAACTCATTTTATCGCTCTCCATCACTGTTATAACAATGATCCTTGAACTTATCGGAGGGTATCTCACCAACAGCATGGCATTACTCAGCGATGCAGGCCATATGTTCACCCATGCGTTTGCTCTTGTGATTGGTCTTGCCGCGATTATTATCGCAAGGAAACCTCCTTGTCATCATCAAACATTTGGATTATACCGCGCTGAAGTACTGGCCGCGTTTATCAATGGATTATTCCTTATTGTTGTTGTCGGACTCATCGTCTATGAAGCAATCCTCAGACTGCTGCATCCTATCGAAATCCTTGGTTTAGAGATGCTGTTCATTGCGTTCATAGGTCTGGCAGTAAATGTTACAAGTATCATGATTCTGAAAGGATCGCATAAAGAAAATTTGAATATCAGAGGTGTTTTTTATCATATGTTTGCTGACGCGATCTCATCAGTCGGCATCGTGATTGCAGCGCTTATCATCATGTTTATCGGATGGACATTTATTGACCCGTTGGTGAGCATAGGAATTTCAATAGTTATTGTATTCTGGGCATGGGGCGTTTTAAAAGACTCAACACGAATACTACTCGAAACAGCTCCAAAAGGACTTGATGTTGACATGATTTCTGCGGATTTAAAAAACAATTTTTCAGAAATACGAAAACTCCATAATGTACATCTCTGGTCAATCACTCCTGATATGTTGGTGTTCTCAGCTCATGTACAAATCGATCGTAGTAAAATACAGGCAAAACAAGAAGATGTTATCTCAAAAATAAACGATTATCTCTTACAGAAATATAACATCATTGAATGCACTATTCAAATCTGTACCGAAAACGGATCTGAGGTCTGTAACCTCTCGAATTGATACTTTTATTTCCTTCCTAGAACATATAGCTTTTCGCTTCTAAATCGGCAATTGTTATCACAACATTGTTTCCATCGATATTCATCGGTAAAAAACTCGGCCAGCAGCCACCTGCTGTATTTTCTGTCCCAATACTTGTTATGGAAAACGTTTTACCACAGTTGAGACATTGCATGACATCTCCATTCTGTTTGTATCCTTTTTTTGCTTCGTAACACACGTCACAAGCATCAAATGCGACATGTACAGTTCCCTGTTTGTCTTTCACCGCAAAATATCGAACAGATACACCATTAGAATCGTAAGAATAAAATTTTGCAGTCGTAATGATATCAGAGATCGGGATTCGAACTTCAGTTTCGTTTTGCTGGGGTACTGAATTGTAATCCGTATTCGTGTTTGAATTATTTTTATTTTGCGTCGTACCGGTACATCCCCCTAGAAATAAGATGACTACAACTGCTACAACACTTATTAATACCATTTTTTTCTTCATGTTCTTTCACCTTTTTTTATTTTTCATTTATTTCATATGTACATGCTGAGTCTGAACAAATTTTACCATCAATAACTGTGATAATTCGTTGTCCAAGTTTTGCGATATCGGAGTTATGGGTAACCAGGATAATGGTATGTCCCTCTGTATGGAGTTGCCTGATGAGATCCAGGACAATCTCCCCGTTTTTCTGATCAAGATTCCCCGTTGGTTCATCAGCCAGGAGAATCTTCGGTTCATTGATGAGCGCACGCGCGATACATACTCGTTGTTGCTCTCCTCCAGAGAGATGCGAGGGAACGTGATCCAACCGATGGCCTAGTCCCACCCTCTTTAACGCCTCAACTGCTTTTGCTTCATCGATGACACCATGATAATATTGTGCCATCATCACGTTCTCCAATGCAGTCAAATAGGGAACTAAGTGGTATTGCTGGAAAATCAATCCGATATTTTCTCGTCGAAATCGTGTCAGCTGTGTTTGATTGAGTTTGGTAATCTCCGTACCGTTTATGGACACTGAACCTGCGGTTGCTGAATCCAAACATCCGATGATATTCAACAGTGTTGTTTTTCCCGAACCAGATGGTCCCATGATTGACGTCCAGGCTCCTTTGTTAATGATGAGATTAAGGTTTTCAAGGACATGGGTGTTTTCGTCGTAGTATTTTTTAATATCATTCAGTCGTATGATTTCCTCGCTCATGGTTTTATTCACCTCGTAAGACGATTGCAGGTTCAACACTGACTGCTCTTCGTACTGGAAGTATACTTGCAAGGAGTGCTACTCCAATTGAGATCCCAATGGAGATGGGTATTACTTCAAATCGGGGGGTAATCGACATGGAAAAAACACTGTAGCCAATAAATTGTGCTAGGATAATTCCGATGATATAACCGAGAATCCCACCAATCACACCTATAATTGTTGCTTCAGAAAGGAAGAGAGAAACGATTTTTTTGTTTTCAGCTCCTACGCTTTTCATAAGTCCTATTTCTTTCTGTCGTTCAATAACTGAGGTAATCATTGTCGTCATGACGCCTAGCGCAGAAGCAATCAACCCAACAATGGTGATGAGAAACATCATGTTCTCGATTTTGCCAAGGATGTTCATCTCTGCACTTGCGAGTTGTTTTACTGTTCTTGCTTCGACATCTGGGATATTTGCCTGTATTTCTTCTACAAATGCTTCAACAGGACAGGCGTTACATAACGCAGAGACTTGAACCGTGTGCAGTTTCCCTGGTCGATGGGTTAATTCCTGGGCGACCTGTAAATTGACAAAAATTTGATTATCCTCGTATCCTTCGGTTTCGATGATGCCGACAACGGTGAGGTTATGACTTGTTTCGTTAATAGCGTCACCAGCATATTCATCGTAATGAATCATGAATGAATCACCGATGAGGAGATGGAGTGTTTCCGCAACCTTAATTCCAATCATGGCGCTGGTTGTATCATTTTGATCTAAGATCCATGAGCCATTGACTGTCCACCAGGGGCTGATTTTTTGTATCCCGGTGATGAACATAGGATTATCGTTAGGGGAGTACGGTTGGAGGATTACGACGTTTTTGTCAAAATATGTTCCAGCGAGCACCATATTTTGTCGATTCAGTCCGTCGCCAACACTAACAACCTGGTATAAGAACGGTGCGAATCCCAGCACATTATTTCTCCAAAATATTGTTTTTATTTTCCATAGGTCGCTTTCGTTGATGTAGCGTTGTTCGGTGACTGAGCCAAATTCTACCCCGGGAAATCCTACTTCTATAGTATCTGATTTGGGGACAACCATGAGGTTTGCACCGTATTTCCTAAATTCTATACCGACTTTTTCACTCACGTCAAGGGATACGCTGAGTAATGCTGTTGCAATGGATGCACCGATGATGACGGAGATCACTGCTATAGCTATCCTTGATTTTCGTTTGAG
>CAYGVY010000138.1:0-3947 GCA_964353435.1 uncultured Thermoplasmatales archaeon
TGAGCTTGCAGTGGGTGCATCAACGACAATTAAAGCTAAACCGCGTGGTATCGGACCCGTCACCATCAATGTTCAAGCAGCTGATGCAGTTAAAGAAGCCTCAGCGTTCTTACTTGGTCCGTTGGTGCTGCGGGTAAATCAGTAATAATCAATGAATGCTAGATTCATGAAGTTGTTAATACGATTCTTGTTTTTTTCTTGTTTTTGTATTTTTATCTTTTCCAAACATTTAAATGAACCTACAGGATAACAACTATCACCTGATTGTATCAGGGGAGGAATAAAAACTATGAGAAAGAAAATAATTGGAATATTTGTGTGTACGCTGTTGATTTCTAGTACAACCACTCTTGCTTTAACACCATTCAGTAAGGATGAACAACAAACGAAACATAAGTTTTTTGATACAACACCTCTGCCTTTACCAACATCTGGAGGTTGGATGAAAACATTCGGAGGAGAAGGTGATGATGTGGGTATTTCTGTTCGGCAGACCACTGATGGCGGGTACATCATCACAGGATACACAATGTCATTTGGTGCTGGTAGTTTGGATGTTTGGTTGATTAAAACCGATGAAAATGGCAATATTATTTGGCAAAAAACTCTTGGAGGGAGAGGATCTGAATGGCTCGGATTTATGATTCAAACTACCGATGGTGGATACGCTTCTATAGGCTATACATCAGATGCAAGTTTTACTGATTTTGATATACAACTCATTAAACTGGATGAAAATGGAAACGAAGTATGGTCACAAACCTATGATAATAAAAATCTTGATATGGGACATGGAGTCTGTCAATGTTCTGATGGCGGTTATATGTTAACTGGATTAACAACCGAATCCTGGACGACCGAATATGATATGTTACTTGTCAAGACCGACCCTATGGGAAATGAATTATGGTCAAAGACACTTGGCGGAGAATACTATGATGTAGGAAATACAATACTTCAAACCGTCGATGATAATTATGTCCTGACAGGCTCGTTGGATTCGGATTTATGTATATTAAAAATAAATAATGATGGAGATATTTTATATTCTTATCAAATCGGTGGAAATGGGGATGACTCAGGGGGTGATTTGATGCATGTAAATGGTGGTGACTACATTGTTTCGGGACATACAAATTCGTTTGGTCATGGAGGTTATGACGTATGGTTATTAAAACTATCAATACCTGAGAATAATCCTCCATATAAACCATCACGACCCTCAGGTTCATCATCGGGTAATATAAATAAGGAATACACATATATTTCCTCTACAATTGATCCTGATGAAGATGTTTTATATTACCTGTTTGACTGGGGCGACGGTACGAGTAGCGATTGGTTGGGACCAATCGAATCAGGTGAAGAATGCAATGCATATCACACGTGGTCATCAAAAGGAATTTACGAAATAAAAGTGAAAGCAAAAGATATCTATGGTGCAGAGAGTAGTTGGTCAGATCCCTTGCCGATAACGATGCCTTATTCGTATAAGCCGATGCAACAGTTCCTTGACTGGTTGTTCCAGCGATTCCCACATGCGTTTCCAATACTACGACAGTTATTTAGGTATTAGGAATCACTATTTTTTTTCTTCTTTTATTCTGTTAAGTATTAGCACAAAACATGAGTTAAATTTTAGATATATAGGTTTTTAAATATTAACAAAATGAATGGTAAAGGTCGATGTAGGGGAGATCAGTAGTAGGAATAGCCAAAATTCTGATATATAACATCCGGATTTTACTAAGCTATATCCTGTAGGATGCCTCGCTTTTAAGAGTCAGGTAATGTCCAGGGGAAATTCTTCATATTACAACCTGCCAATGAAATACAGACAGTCGTATTTCAATACTTTTATGTAATATGAAAAGATGTACCCTCGACGAATTCAACAGATAAAAGGTGAATGTAGAAATGTCTCTTGAAATAGATAGTCTAATAGGAATGATCATTCTCCTGTCAACAACCGTGTTTCTGATTATTGCAATCGAGCTTAAAGATCTAGTAAAAGCAACCATCGCGCTCGGGATAGGGAGCGCTCTTCTGGCTTCGGTATTTTATATTCTCAACGCACCGTATGCAGCGGTTTTTGAGCTGAGTGTTGCGGCAGGTTTAGTCACGATTCTGTTATTATCAGCGATTGGCATGATTGACAAGGAGGGAACGAAATGAAGGTCAAACCATTTCTAACCTATGGGATTGCGGTTCTCCTGCTTATTGGATTCGTGTTTGTTTTCTACCAGGCGTTTCAAGGGGTTACGCCACCTATAACAACGACTGAATCATTTAGTGAAGCGCTCTGGGGAACCTGGGGCGTTACCATCGTGATCGTTTCTTTTATTATCTTCGCAGGGGGTACAGGTATTTTAGTGTTACTTGGAGGTGGCTGGCGATGGGAGTAGAACTGTATCTTATATTCGCAGGTGCAATCCTCTTCCTTGGCCTCTATTGCATCCTTACAAAAAAAAGCATCATCAAAAGTGCGATCGGCATCAGCATCATGGTGAAAGGTGGCTCGCTGAGTTTCCTTGCTGCTGGGGGTGCGACAGCGCAAGTCGCAGTTGTCCTTATCATTGTCATTGATGCGATCGTCGCAGCGGTTTTATTATCCATGGCGGTGAACGTCTACAAACACACAGGAAGCCTTGATTTCGAAGCATTGAAACGGCTCTGGGGGTAGAAAAAATGCTGTTTGAAAATGAACTGCTCGTCTGGCTTTCTCTTGTATTCCCGTTCGTTGGTACAGCACTTGTGCCAGTAATCGCTCGACTAGGAAAATCCGTACGAACCGCTTTTGCGGTCATCATTGGTTTTCTTACCGCAGGATTTGTCCTGCTTCTTCTTCCCGAGGTATGGGTGGGTAGAACTCAAGGACTTGCTTACACATTCAATTGGGCACCCTCTATTGGCCTCGTGTTCTCTGTCTATATTGATCCTTTGTCAGTGATGATGGCAGCGGTCGCAGGAGGAATAGGCTCTCTTGTCCTGTTGTATTCCGTAAAATATATGGCTAGTCAAGAAGGATTAACCAGATATTATGCACTTGTTCTCCTTTTTATCGGGTCCATGATTGGGCTTGTTTTCGTGGATAATTTACTCGTCCTGTATTTCTTCTGGGAGGCAGTCGGACTGTGTTCCTACGCGTTGATCGGTTTTTACACAAAGGATCCAAAGGCAGCGAAAGCCGGCATCAAAGCATTGGTCACCACACGTGTCGGTGATATTGCGTTTCTTATCGGGATTTTTGTTCTCGCATCAGGCGCAATGACCGCACTTGGAATCGATTTCTGGCAATCACTCAGCATCCACTATCTTATCCAGAATGTATCGGCGATACCAACAGGCACCCTTGCAATCGCCGGGTTCTGTTTCTTGCTTGGCGCCATGGGAAAATCAGCGCAGGTGCCGTTACACGTCTGGCTTCCGGATGCGATGGAAGCGCCAACGACGATTAGCGCTCTGATTCATGCGGCAACCATGGTCAACGCAGGGGTCTATCTCCTCGCGCGTTCGCTCCCCTTATTCTCAGAAGTCCCAGGGTGGATGACCGCACTTATGGTGGTTGGTGGTATCACCGCGTTCCTTGCGGCAACCATGGCACTTGTTGAACATGATTTAAAACGGGTGCTCGCATATTCGACAGTCAGTCAACTCGGGTACATGATTTTCGGCCTTGGCCTTATTTCCGGGTTTACCGCAGCAACATTTCATCTGATGAGCCACGCGATCTTTAAAGCTTTGCTTTTCCTTGGAGCTGGCGCAGTGATTCATTCTGTCGGAACACGAAATATGTATCAGATGGGTGGTCTGAAAAAAGAAATGAAACTCACCTACATCGCCATGCTCATCGGCGGTCTCTCACTCGCTGGGTTGATTCCCTTGAGTGGATTCTGGAGTAAGGATATGATTCTT
The DNA here is from genome assembly GCA_964353435.1 of uncultured Thermoplasmatales archaeon. Lineage (GTDB taxonomy): Archaea > Thermoplasmatota > E2 > DHVEG-1 > DHVEG-1 > SM1-50. The sequence continues at coordinate 3,916 of CAYGVY010000138.1, forward strand.
GCGACAGCCTGGGAGACAGGAAATTACATCCC
>CAYGVY010000139.1:0-3939 GCA_964353435.1 uncultured Thermoplasmatales archaeon
AACATTACACCTATAAATGTTAAACGTCTATCTATCCTCATTCCATCCACATCCCTTGCATCCTAGTATGTTCAGAATCATTCGCCTTGTATTTAAATATATTGGATTTTTTGGTTATGAATAAACAGACATTCATGAAACCTTTAGGGGATCTGGGTTACCGTTTCATTTCATTCATTTCTATTGATACCTGATGACATGAATAAAAAAGGATGATTGAGAAGAACATGAAAAGAAACAAAAGGAGGCAAAGAAATAATAAAAGAGTTGAAATGTTATTTAGGAGGGATATCCACCAAGCCTCAAACTGGGGTCACCGAAAAGCGCCCAATTGGTGATAACGAACGCTTCGACCTGGTTTATTTCCTCTTCGGCAAGGAACTTCTGAATCGCACGACTGTGAGCTTGTGCAAGATTTGTCGAACCATTACCTATTTCATAGAAGAAGTTTGACTCAAGTTCTCCACTGAGACTGACCGGGTTATCTTCGTATCCCATTCCATAGCCGCTGCAGCCGGTTGAAGCAATTGCACCACCAGGATATTTTACGACAAGGCCCCAGCTGAAACAGACAGGGATCGGGATACCATAGCAGAAGTACTGGGTGCCTGTTTTATCAAATAACGTCTTGAGAAGCGATACGTTGTACATACCATTATGACAGCCTCCAACAATAACAACAGGGAGTTTTGCACCGTTTGAAATCTTCTGGAAATTGTAGAGATTAATGCCTCCACACCAATCATCCGGATAAGATCCATCAAACCAAATCGTATCCCAGACTAGGGGATTTCCATGTCCTTCGAAATCGACATATCCAGCGCCTTGGGATATCGCTTTCTGAATGTCTTTTGCTATTGGAACAAACCCACTGGTGTTCCTGTTTGTTGAATACACGGTCACCAGATTCAGGTCAGGGATCGCGTTCTTTGTATAGTTAAATGCGAGGTCACAGAGGTATTCACCATCAGGTTTACCTTCATAATAATCAAATGTTTTCCCACCGATTCCAACAAAGTTCTTATACCAGGGTTTCGCGTCAGGACCACTGCTTTCGTAGGTAATAATCTTCTTCACCATTTTGTTTACTTCCATCTTGTTTGTGACCGGTAATCGACTTACGTAGACCTCAGGGTTCATATCGAATGTATCTTTCGCAGCACCAGGTGCATCCCAGGCAGCATAAACGCCGTCACCGTTCGAATCCCAGCTGTCAAAACCACCGGTTGCATTGTACAGACATCCGTAATAGAGATCAGATAAACATCCTTCATCATCTCCCTGAGGGATACTCACATATCGGACTGGGACCCACCACGCTGTGCTACCGTAGGATCGTGCATCCTTATCTTGCGCAATGATATGGGATTTTAATCCACCGACAAGCATTACGTATTTAATGCCCCAGGTGTCGTACGCATATTTGATGAAGTATTTCACTTGCTCTGGGGGGTCAGCTCCTGTGTATTCACTAAAGATATCTTCTACTGATTTGAATGTCGTCTTCAATCCTTTGGTATTCTTAAAATCAATGAGCGGTTGTAGTTTTGATTCAAATGATTTGGGAGCGATAATCACCATATCATATGCATCAAGGGTTTGTGATGGTGTCGTCGGTGCATCATAGGTAACCGCAACATCAAAGCGAGCTGCATAATCAACCTGGTTGTTCGCTGGTGAGTAGCGGACCGGATAACAAATGACTTTGACAAAAATGACTTCTTTACCATTATAATCACGTCCTGCCCCAAGATTTACACTGTACCACTTGTTTGGATAGAATGCAGCGCTGCTGTATACTGAGTTATCTTTTACACTCGTTTTAATCTCTTTCATTTTTGATAACGGAGCGATACGGGCAGACATGACCTTTTTTGTAAGAGTCATGGTCCCGATATCTTTTGGAGTGCACGTTACTTTAATGTTCTTTGATCCGATGGGCAATTGATAGGTTTTTATACAGATAGGTAACACTGGTTTATTTGGTTCAATTAATTGCGAAGTCGCTCCATTTATTTCTATTTTCACAGCTTCTTCGCTTTCACAAAGTATTGGTTTTGACGAGAACTGTAATGACGATGAATCGCTTTTTGATATCATTGTTTTTTCCATGGAGTTATCAGACTTAAACGCAGCTGCTCCAAGTCCACCAAAGACCAATATGCCTACAATGAAAATTGGTATGATTTTCTTCATATTATTTCTCGAGTAATTTTTAGTGTGCATCCATTTTTAAGGCTCATATGATAATATATAAATATAAGTATTTAAATATTCTGGCGCTGACCGCTGACAAAATATATCGAACCGGTATAAAAGGTAAAAAAAACATGAACAAACCCCATATTTTCTCTTTTTTACAGAAAATATTATGTAGCAGTCATGAACTCCTCTAAAAAGATAAACGGAGAAGACATGCAAAAACTCTGGGAATATCTCTTTAACGAAGACACAGGACGTGGAATAGCACTGACTAGCCTTATGTACAATTCATCCTACCAAAAAACGTACAACTTTGTTAGACAGTCGCAATGGTGGTCCTCTGAACAAATACAAAAGTACCAATGGCAACAACTTACAGCGTTACTCCACCATGCATATGAACATGTGCCTTATTACACACGACTCTTCAAAACACAAGGTATTACACCAAACGACATCCAATCGCTTCAGAACTTTCAACAACTTCCATTTCTCACCAAAGAAATCGTTCAAGAACATACAAACGAATTTAAAGCAACCAGTTACCCGGCGTACACCTTCGAGGAAACCAGCACCGGCGGATCAACCGGTTTTCTTCTCAGATTCAATGTAGAAAAAGGGGTATGGTTCGCAAAACACCTTGCATACATGAAGTTACTCCTTGAACGTGCTGAATGTCAATCCTTGGATAAATCCGTTCAAATCATTGGTAGGGAAAAACCTTGGGAATATCGACCGTTGTCACGAACCCTTGTTCTTTCCTCCTATCAGATGACGGATCAGAACCTCTCAAGATATATAAAAAAAATCAGACGACTACAACCACAATATTTTATAGGATATCCCTCAGCGATTACAATGCTTGCGACATATATGAAACACCACTCCATTGAATTGAAAGAGATAAAAGCAATTTTTTGCTTTGGAGAAACCATTTATGATTGGCAACGCGAATTCCTAGAAAAATTCTTCCAATGCAGAGTGCACGGTCAATATGGACACCGAGAACAATGTGTCCTTGCAGGAACCTGCGAAAAGAGCAACTTCTACCACATCTTCCCTGATTACGGGTTTGTAGAGCTTATCGATAGAAATGGACAACCAGTGACACAAGATGGCGAATCAGGAGAGATTGTCGCCACAGGTTTTCACACCGGAATTTTTCCGTTTATACGATACAAAACGGGAGACATTGCGATCTATTCAACACACCACTGCGAGTGCGGAAGAAACTATCAGCTCTTCAAATCAATCGAAGGAAGGGCACAGGATTTCATGGTATCGAAAACCAAACGACTCGTGCCACTGATGGGGGTTCTGCAACTTATTGCAAAATCATCTCCGAATATGAAAGAATACCAGTTGTACCAAGATTGCGAAGGAGAAATCGTCCTGCATATCGTAAAAAATGAAGGATTCTCAGAAGATGATGAACGTTGTATCAGAGAAAATTTTCAAAAACGATTGGGAGATGAATTTTCATTATTTTTTACGTATGTTGACTCCATCCGTCGTACGAACCGTGGTAAATATCAATTTTTAATACAGAAACTAACCATTCAATTTTCTCCCTAAAGAGAATAAAAGAAAAAAGAATGGATTGATGCACAAGATATACATCAACAGGTTTGTGTATTACCAGCGGATTCTTGGGTTGATTAACGTCAGGTCCATTGCTGACCAATCGTCAAAATCGTTTTTCCCACGGGAACCATCTGAATAATCAATGACTCCGTT
>CAYGVY010000140.1:0-2018 GCA_964353435.1 uncultured Thermoplasmatales archaeon
AACATGATGAGAAATTACAGTTAGAACAATTAGAGATCCAAAAAGAGCAGAAAGAGGAACAGAAACGCAAAGAATTGGAGAAGAAAAAAGCAGCTGCTAAGGCAAAAGAAAAAGACCTAGAAGAGCAACGTCTTATTAAAGAGCGTGAAGAGAAGTTACAATTGGTGTTACAAAAGAAGGAAAAACAAAAGCCGAGGAAGTCGGAAAAAGAAAAGAAATCAGCTGTTACAGCCTCAGTTGACCAAAAGAAGTCAGCTCGAGTGGACACAACGAATGTGGGGTCTGCTCGGATTAAACAAAAACAGATTCGTAAGAAACCTTTACCCGCTCAAAAGGAAGAACAACCGATGGTTTCCAGTTGGGGGACACTCAGTGAAGAAACTCATAAAGAAGATGATGAGGACATCCCTACCAAACCAAAAGAACCGTTTGCACATGAAACGATTGAGCTTATTTCAAAGGAGAAAAAACGAGAACAGAAGCGTCTTGAGAAGGAACAGAATGAGAAGAAGCGGCTAGAGCGATTAGAGACAAAGAAAAAAGAGAAAGAGGAATTGAAACGAAAGAAGTTGAAGGAGAAGCAGCGAGCAGATCTATTTGTGATAAAGAAGGAAGACAAAGAGCAAAGGAAACAAAAGAATTTGGAGGAGAAACAAGCAAAACAGGAAACGAAGGAGAGGGAGCGGGAGGAGGAAAAACAAGCAAAGGCGGAACTGAAATCGAAGCAGCGTATACTTGCTTTAAAAGAGCTTGAATGGAAGACGAAGGAAAAAGAAGAACAAAAACTGAAGGAACTTGAGCAGAAGAAGGAGAAGAAGCGTTTAAGTGAACTTGATAGCATTGGTACAGCAAAGGAATCAGGATTAATAGACGAACGTAAAAAAGCAGAGGAACAGAAACAGATAAATGACGTAGTAAGAATTGCTGCAGAGACAAAAGAACGACGAAAACTTAAGACTTTTGAACGTAAGATGGAAAAAGAGCGGGAAAAAACAGAGAAAGAAGAACGGAAATTAAAAGCGATTGAAGAGAAGAAGGCCAGGAAGAAAATGGATTTACATTTAGAAGAAGAAGTCATCAAGGAAAAACTTTCGGGCCAAGTACAACGGATTGATATCTTTGTTGGATTTGATAGTATTGACCAAGAGACTGCGGACCTTCTCTTAAAAAGTGGATATACCTCAGTAGAAAAGTTACGGGAAGCAAGCGTAAAGGACCTCATCAAAATTGGATTAAAGAAAAAAACCGCGCAGATGATACTTGCTGAAAGTGAAGAATTTGTTGAATGGGAAGTGTATGATGCTGATGAACGTCCTGAGAAAATCTGATACACCACTCTGAACCTATGGAGGTTTTACCTGATATAAAAAGAGGGATCATCACCCTTTAGAAGAGCAAATGAAATCGAGATTGTAACAAATAGGTTGCACACCAATACCATAATAAATATTATCTTTTTTCAATAGTATTTTTGTTTTTCATTACCGTTGATATTTCTGTATAGGTTTAGATAAATTCGTAAATTTCAGAGGTTTAAATATTTTATTTGCAGAGAAACGCATGCAAAAAAAGGCACATTTAAATGATAGAAACGATATTCATAAAATGATCCATTATCATGTCCATTCACTGTAAAAAATAGAAGCACGAGTAAAAAGACAGAGCACAGGATTGCTGATTGTTCAATTCGACCCTTGCTCTGGTTTCTTCCGCTTTTTTAGATAATCATATACATCAAGTATAATCGGTATTGAAACAAGAATCGCAATCACGATTCCAAGACAAATCATACTATCTTCATGAACATTCCCAACCGTATTTTTCCCATGAAGAACATCCTCAAAAAAGAGATTAATAGTCCCAAGCCAGGGAATCTCGAATCGTGCTTTTCCTGATATCCAATCTAATTGAACAGGCTCAGGGCAGATATCAGTGATCTCGTCAATCACCTCATTATTATCTCCTTTTGTGAGAAAACCTGAGTGAGTCCATCCTGGATCACGATTATACAACCCTAA
>CAYGVY010000140.1:2118-3933 GCA_964353435.1 uncultured Thermoplasmatales archaeon
CTTCGAGACCTTCTGCACCAGAACCATATCGCCCGCATCGATCGTACCCAACCGACCAAACGGAGAATTCGGATGCTCCATACTCCCAGACTCAATCGCAACCATAGGAGCGGCAAACCATTGTCCTGTATATCCCCATAAAATCATCAAAATAACAAACACAGCAAGCAACGCGACAACGACATCTCGAACAATCGAAACCTTATTGTTGTCGCTTTTCCAAAACTGGATAAACATTTTTTTGATGTTCATGGGCTCACACAATCATAGGTTTTTTTTATGCAACAGTGAACTTTTTGTTATTGTTCCACAGATGGGACAGATTTTTGTTATTTCGTTAAATTGTTTTTTGCACCCTGGACAACGAGAGACCCATTTAAACTTTTTTGTTATTCCTTTCTGCGAAAACCCCTGAAATTTGATTTGCAATGTTGATGCAACATTTTGAATTGAATAATCATCGGTAAGAATTGTCGCTTCTTGGTCAGGTTCTTTGTTGATATCAATTGCTAACGCCACAACTTCAACATCTGCAAAAGAAAGTCTGCGGTCATCGCCGGTCTCTTGTGCTGTTTTTTTCACATGATTTATTGCTTCTTTTGATGGTACGCGGATAGCAAGACCTGTTTCCCTGAGGAACTCGAAGGTACGGAAGTCTCGTCCCCCCGGGCTCAATTCCTCTGAAACACCGGGTGTTGTGACTATTGATGCATTGTCAAAACGAATTGGTTTTCCTGAAAGAATCGCAGAGGTATCGATAAGAAAAACTTGTTTTTTCATAGAAAATCCTATCGCAGGTTAGGTTTTGTTGAGTTTTGTGTAAATCTCTATGATTGGCACTATTTCTTGATTCCCGATTTTCATGTCTCGTAGGGTGACGGTTTTTTTCTCAAGTTCTTTGGGTCCAACGATGATGACTTTCTCTACATGTTTTGCGTCTGCGTATTTTAAGGATTTCCCTATACCTCGTCGGAGCTGGTCGAAATCAACAGAAAATCCTTGGCTTCGTAGTTGTTGAGCAATCTCAATGGATGTACAGATCATGTCCTGGTTTACTGGGATGATGTACACATCGAGTTTAGAGGGAGGGAACATAAACCCTTCCGCTTCAAGAGCAAGGATTGTTCGGTCAAACCCAACCGCAAAACCAGAGGTCGGGACTTCGGTGCCACCAAACAAGGAAACAAGCTCGTATGAGCCTCCACCGCAGAGTTGTTTTTCTGCTCCGAGAACGGGTGCATCAATTTCAAACACTAAGCCTTTGTAATAATCAAGTCCTCGTACAATGCTTAATTTTATTCTGTACTCGGTGACATGAAACGCATTTTTCAGTAAGCCGAGGATTGTTTCCATGATGCTTAGCTCTTTTATTGCATCAGGATCGTCAGTGATAAATGATCGAATCTCATTGATTTCTGATGTCTGAAGAACGCTAATGAACGTTTCTGCATCCTTCTCAGAAACTCCACAATCCCGAAGAGATATTTTCAGATCATCAAACTGTGACTTATCGATCAATGGTAAGAGTATTTTCTGATCATCTTTAAGGAGATTTAATCTCTTGAAAATGGCACTGATGATTGTGAGATTCCCAATATTAATTCGAACGTTTTTCAACCCGACATTTTTTAAAAGGGTAAATGCGAGCGCGAGCAATTCTGCAACTGCCTCCGAGGTTTCTACCCCGATGACCTCACAACCTGCTTGTTGAAACTCCCGGTACCTTCCTTTCTGTGGCCGGTCGTACCGATAGCAGTTCCCAAAGTAAAACAACTTGAGTGGTTTTGGCTCCATCTGTAACCGCTCGACATAACA